>NZ_JASCPN010000056.1:0-36686 GCF_029960155.1 Pseudomonas sp. PS01300
CGATTACATCGAGATGTTCTACAACGTAAAACGCCGCCATGGTTTCAACAATCAGCTATCACCGGTAGAGTTTGAAAAGCGTTACGCAATGAGCTTGCAAGGTGTCTAGAGAATCCGGGGCGATTCAGTACCTGAAACGGAAAGGATCGAGACGATTGTCTACATCGAGAAAGCGACTAACTGGCGTGCAGCATTGTCGGCAGCAGGGCTGAAGCTGTGGCCGAGACTAAGGTTCCGGGTCTGCCCTTACCACCTCAGAAACGCGGCGGCCAGCGACTGGAAACGGGCCGAGCTGAGTGATGAAGAGATCTCGGGCGCGCTAGGCCACTGCGTAAATAAAACGTCCAGCAACTATGGCCAGTTCCAGATCGGACAGGGAAGCGGCGGTTTGACTCCCCTTGAGGTAAGAGCTGCTCGTCCTATCTTGGATACCCGGACTCTATCGCCCCAAATGGGTCGGCCCTCTCCGACTCCCAAATAACCCTGACCACTTAGATGGAATGGCTGAGGTTCGCAATGCCAACCCTCGACCGGCCGCGTCAGCAGAACTGCCTTAATCTTAAAAAGGCAGCGCCAAGCAAACTGACTCTGGAATTCTGCAGAGGGGTTTCTTTGTCGCATTTATTGAGCGCAGTGCGGCCAACAGCTACAACGCGATATGACTGGGCGGGCTGTCGCCCGCGCAGGTAATATTATGGTTGCTACCTAGGTCGGGTGTATCTCATTCCGAATTTCCTTGATGCTAGCAATTGCTGCTTTTGCAGAACTGATCTTTCGTAACGCTTGTTCTTTTTCTTCTTCCGTCTCCAGTAGCGATAGAGCGCAATCAATGCTTTCTTCCGCCATGGAAATGAGGGAATCTATCTTGGCATTAAGTATACGATGCTTCCTTACAAGAACTCTGCTAGCACGATTTAATCCAAGAAGCCTTATTAAATAAGTAGATGGTCCTTGGAGGGGAGAGAGGGTACCTGCTGGCTCTACTTGAAAGTATTGAAGTCTATTGCATTGGAAGGGATCTATAAATCCTACCGTGCCGTCGTGAGTAGCTTCTGTGCTCGTCCCGACCGGCCAGTGTGAGGATTTACTTCTGTTGCATTTCCCGCATGATATCACCAAATTATTGGGATTGTTTTTAAGATCTGGGAAGTGCTCTTGAGGGCGAAAGTGATCAAGGGCAAATCCTTCATGCCCGTTTTCTTCTAATTTGACGTCACAGTACACACATCTATTTTGACAGTCCGCATGAATCACTTCGTTATATGACGCATAACCGTAAAATTCACCGCAGGTTTTGATCTTATAGTTTTCTGCACGGACAATTTGAGGAAAGAATAGATGATTCATGATTCTTTAGATAGTCCATTTTCTATTTGAGAAATCTTTTCTTCCAAGGCCTCAAGCTTCTTCAGCTTTTCCTCGCTGATTATTTCTTCCACTTCGAACGCAGAGTCTCTTAGATAACCCAGTTCCTCGAGCTCCTGCTTTTCATCTTCAGCCAACTCGCCTCTTACAGACTTTCTCAAAAGCAGTTCGAAGCGTACGTTCCGATTGCCAATAACTTCTAGATACGAGTCAATTCTACGAAGTAGCCTAGCACCAACCACATGCTTCTTAGCAGAGAGATCCTGTTTATTTAGAATATCCTCAACCTGCATCTCACCGTCAAGTAGCTCTTCAGAGTCCACAAAACTGGTGAGGATATAGATAGGAATTTTACTATTCAATGTTCTCAAATATGATGCAAGCTCAATACCGTAATATTGCGCCACACCCGATTCTTTAAGCTGCTCATCGAGGACAATGGCTACTACGCTTGGATCTTCAACCAAGAAACTCATATCGCCAACTTGTGGCCTTGGCTCGACCCCAAAAACTGCAGGCACTCCCTCCCCTTTGGGAAAGCAGTCCTGAAGCATTAGGGTGTAAGTTTCACGCTGATCTTCATTTTCATCGACGAAAAGTATTTTCATTCTTGCGCCCCAGACTTTACGAGTGGCACCTTTATTAAAAATCGAGCCCCACCTAGCGCGCCTTTACTAGTGACCTCAATGGTCCCGCCAGAATGCTCTTCCACAAAAGTTTTGACAATAGAGAGTCCCATACCTGTCCCTATCGTGTCACCTTTCTGGTTGCGTTTGGTAGAAAAAGTAGCTTTGAAAATATGCGATTCCACCCCTGCCTCAATACCGCAACCGCTATCTTCGAAGAAGACGATACAGTAGCCATCTTCTACGGCCACAGTGATACCAATTTTTCTTTCACTTGCTGGAGTGTTTTGCAGCGCCCAACATGAATTAGTTATAAGATTAGCAAATATACTTTCCCAGTCTATTTCGAACGCCCTAATTAACGGAGGCACAGAACTAGACAGGATTAATTCTGCTGTTGTCTTTCTATTAGCAAGCACGTCCTCGAAGCTATTGATTACATTTGAGGCGACGGTTGCCAGATTAAACGTCCTACAAGTTCTCTTGTCGCGCCGAACATTACCTAAAGAGAAATTCCCAAAAATCTTTATGTAGTTAAGCGACTTGTCAATCTGGTCGAATCTTTTGTTCGCAAATTCAACAACATCCATAGGCAGCATGAAAAAACCGTCGTTCACCCTAGTTCTAAGTAGCGAACCATTGGTAATAGCATTAGATATAGCCGCAAGTGTCTCATGCCCAAATGAAACAGAGAGAATCCCAAGTGATGCAAGATTTGCCAAAGTGTCTTTCTCTGCCTCTAGCTGGTCGACTTTCTCTTTGACACGAGCTGTACGCTCGCTTTCCTCACTCAAAGTTGCTTCGATTTTTTCGAGTTGCTGCTTAACTTGAGCCTGGTTTGATTCTGACTTGACCCGTTTGATAGCCGCAATTACGTCTTTATACGTGTTGAAGCTCTTATCCACATGCTCCGACAACCCAATTACGGGTGGTCTTTTTTCTTTTTCTTCCCTAGCCTTGGTCTGGATATGCTTCTCGAAAAGTTCAACACATTTTAGCGCAAACTTACGAAGCTCAAAATAGGCCGGAGTCTCAGTTAGACCTTCTCGGTTAGTCTGATCAACGAGATTTGGATTCTGGTTACGACCAATGAATACCGCCCCTACTACTTGGTTGTAGCCTATCCGCCAGTTGTCCATGGTTATACTTTCTGGGTTTATAACCCGACGCATGGCCAATCCAAGCCAGTCGCCTTCACCACTGGGGTCGCCATAGGGTTTGACGCGGAAGTGGTCCCTATAGATCCTGACACCCTGGTTGCTTTTTAGAAAGCCTCTAACGTCTTTAGGCTTGAACTTATCAGTACTTATCTCACGACTAGCTATATTCCTCATAAAGTATAGAGTGAAACTTAATGGACCACAGCGGGGTACTTTCTCTCCGCCTGGCATCCAGCTTTCCCAGCTAACAGGGACCGCTGGCTCACTTAAGTTACCACCACCATCATATATTGACACAGCAACTTCATTGGCAGCGGAGATCGATGCCTCCAGCCTCCACTCTGCCGCCTCGAGAAAGTGCTCAGAGGAAACGAATCCGTCTAGCGCAGGATACTTGCCACCCGTATCAAATTTTACTTTAAAATCCAAGTTCTTTGAGAAAGGAGATACAAGTAAAGAAAGCTCCTTCCTAAGATCTCCTAAGAATTCCTCCGTCCAAGAATCCTTTAGTTCTGTTAGGACGTATTTTGAGCCTTTACCCTTTTCATTGATAGGGAAGTTTATGCGTGGCACAGAGCGCCCACTTATCTCATAGACATCATGTTTGATGCTATCTAACTCCGCACTCTTAATCTGGTTATATTTATCCCAGTTTATATCAACCTCATAGACACTTTCACAAAGCTCAGTTTTTGTATAAAGCTTTAGGTGATTACAAAGCCGATCAATGCCTAGACGACCCAGCCCTTTTGCTCCAGTATATACTCGATTCTTACTACTTAGGCCTGACTCACTTTTATGAGTTGTTCCTATACGCATCCATTTGGTGAGCAGAATATTTTTGTCCATACCATCGCCGTCATCAGTGATGGTCAATTTTGGTTCTTCCGTGCCTAGCCCTTCAAATGATATCTCAACAATTTCCGCATCAGCATCATAAGCATTCTTAACAAGCTCACTTATGGCCACTAACGAGCTGGAGATGCTTTCGCGGCCTAACTGAATGGCAACCCGAGCCTCCACAGTGAAGGGATGATTACCTATTTTCGTTCTATTTTCCATGACCAGCGCTCCCTATGGGAATTCCTTTAACCACGCCCACTGTTAGATGCCTGCACCTAATTTTTTCATTGATATAATTATTTACATGCTCGCTTCTGAAGAGCTCCAGGACCCTCTGACATGAAAGCAGGCTTCGATCCTTGGGCGCGAGTATTATGATATGATTCTCGACCGCAACAGGCTCCGAACAGTTCACCACAGTCCCAACCACCCTATATCTATCTTTAGGACTTGAGGTGCGCCTAACAGCTACAAAAGGCGGCTGGACTTTTCTCCCTGCGTGGCAAATCCGCTCAGGTAATGAGTCCACTGTTTCCCAAGCTGGCAAAATTTTTGCGTGCGCAAAAGGTGCTTCTGCACCAGCAATTTTGTCCCTATGAGGTACCACCGGCCCAACTGAAACATCAAACTCACTCATCAATAGAGTTGCGGATGATTCAATGGCTGAATTTTGCTCAACAACGGCTTCTTCTTGAGGAAATTTCTTTTTGCCTTGCAAAATGAAAACGTCAACTTGGACTCCAGGCTCAAAGCTACCAAACGCCTCCATCGTGCACTCAGCTGCTTTTAGTAACTGGCTGCGCCATTGTGAATATCTTGTTCCGCTACGGAGCACATCAGGTAGAATTCCTAAAAATCTTCCATTGATAGGTAGTATCTCCGTCGCATAAAAAACGAAAAGTGATGCGGCATTGAACTTTCCGGAGGTCCAGTCAATCTCTCGTCTTGCATCAATCTGACAGAAAGGAGGATTCATTATTACCCCTCCAACCTTTCCGCGGTAGGTTCCGTACTCTTCCAGGAAGTCTCCTACCCTAACATTTGAGAGCATTGATAATATTTCGGCCGGAGACTTCTCACCAGATGGTACGGCTCCTTTGCTAAGAGCCAACCTTACCAACTTCTTCTTGGCAATCCTCACAAAACTTTCGTTTATGTCTATTCCGTGCAGCCTAGAGTTCCAGTCCGCCAACGTCACCTCTAGATTTGGCGATACGTCAAACGTTGAAGCCAAAGCTACAAGGAGGTTCCCAGAACCACACGCCGGATCAAGTATTGCACCATCCCCTACGGAATAGCCAAACCTCTCAACTGATAGATTGGACAATTCAGAAGGAGTAAAGAAAACACCCTGATTCTTCCGTTCTACCGAACTTAGATCCATTAGGGCAAGAAGCTCATCATCATCGACACACGACAAGCCCAACTGCTGATAGAGAATTGATGCCGCATTCCATGAACTATCAAGCTCACTTTTTGGCTCAGTGCTAGAGGGGCTATTATGATTAGTCTCGCTAATCAGGCGCGGATCTCCAATTACATTAGTGCTCAATCTACTTGCTCCGGCCTGGAATGCAGGCTTGGGGCTGCCTCAGAGAATCGAATCTCCATTCCCAAAACTGCCAACACCGCTAGCAGTTTTCGAGCTCCAAACTCAGAAGCACGGCCACGCTCAAACCTGGATAAAGACTCTTGGGTTATGCCAGCTTTTTGGGCGACGAACCCTTGTTTGACACCCAGGGCGTGCCGACGCTGTGCTATCGCTTCACCCAGTTGATTCAAGCTCTGCATTACTCTTCTCAATGCTTCTTTTTGATTTATAAATCAAAAATTTAGCTGATCTTCAGCTGCAGCGCGAGGAGTATTTCCACCAATCGAGCTGGTGAGGCATGGATGCCGAGCCAGGCCCCGGGCGGCTTTTTGCCCGGGGCCTGGACACCAGCGCCGGCAGGGACGCCGGATCGACGGTACAAAACAAGCCACTCGGCCAGGTACACTAGCGGTACAGTACGAAGGTCCTCATCTGTAATCTACCGTTCGCTAACGTACTGATTGCCCTGTACTTTCGCGTCCTGTACCGTTTCCTCGTGTAACCCAATGAAACCTAGCGCAACGGTGTCATTGGCGAACTCATAATCCTTTGGTCCACGGTTCAAGTCCGTGTGGGCCCACCATACTCAAAGCCGCGCATTGCGCGGCTTTTGCGTTTTTGGCGGGATCGCCTCAGATACGCAGTGCTCATTGGCAACTCGTAAACCCGAGTGCGAGCCGGGTCCTTTCCTCATCCGTTTTTGTGGGGCCGGCATAGCCTACGCCGCCCGGCCTGACTTTTGCTCGACGACTATTCGCACACAATCTACTCGTCAGCCGGCTCGAAGCGCTCGCCGCGAAACACCCGACGTGGATTGCCACGCTCGATGCGGTGATGGAACAACCGCCGCTCCGCGCGCAGTTCGCTGTCGACCTGCTCTGCCTGTTGCGCCAGGCGTTGCCCGATGAGCAGCAGCGCCAAGCGTTTGTTGGCGTGCTGGCTACGCTCGCTCTGTACCTTGACGCTGACGCCGCTGGCCAGGTGCGTTGCGCGCACTGCCGAATCGGTGGTGTTGACATGCTGACCACCCGGCCCGGACGAACGCAAGGTCTCGAAGTGGATCTCGCTCGCCAATTCCGGTGCCGGTGGCGCAAACCGTGCGCCCCCAAAGAACCAGTTCTTGCGCGCATGCCCCGGCCGGTACGGACTGCTGCACGTCCATTGCAGCGAGCCCGTCCAGTGATCCGCCAGGCGCTCGGCCTGCTCGCCATCCAGTGCCAGCAACACCGAGCGCAAGGTACCGCGCCGCGGCCCCGGCTCTTCTTCGAGTATCCGTACCGCCACGGCCTGGGCATCCGCTTCGGCCTGCAGCCTGAGCAATGCCTTGGCCACTGCCAGGGCACATTCTTCCGGCCCCTGAGCCGCCGAGAGTTGCAGCAGGATCATCAGCAGCACCCTCCGCGCGTCTTGTAGGTCAGCACCGGTTTCAGTCGTGCCAGCACGCGAACCAACCCCGCTTCACGCAAGGCACCCACCACCGAGCCGATAGCCTTGTAGGCCTCCGGCGCTTCCTCGTAGATCAGCGCCCGGTCGGCGCAGATCACGCGGCTGCCTAGTGCCGTACGACTCAGTTGCTCGACGCTGTAGCGCGAGGCGAGGCGGTCCTTGCACTCGCTGCGCATCCATTTGCGTCCGGCGCCATGGGCCAGGGACAACAGGCTGCGCTCGTCGGCGATCGGCTGTACCAAGTAGCTGTAGTCGCCGCGCGAACCAGGGATCACCACCGCCCCCTGATCCGACGGTGTGGCGCCTTTGCGATGCAGCCAACCATCGAGCCCGTCGACCTGCGCTGGCGACACCAGGTTGTGGTTGATGTCGAGCAGTACATCGCCATCGGCACGCAAGCGGTCGAGCATGCGCCGGGCAATCAACTGACGGTTGGCTTCGGCAAAACGCAGCGCGCCGTCGTGCCGGCCCAGGTAATGAGTGCTGGCCTCGCTGCCCGCCTCCAGCCCGTGATGACCGAACAGGTCGACCTGCTCACGCAAGATCGCCTCGCCCAAACCACGCGAGCCGCTGTGCACCAGCAACAGCAGGTGTTTGCGCTCGATGCCCAAGGCTGCCAGGGCCGCATCGTCGTAGCTTTCATCAAGTTGCTGCAGCTCGGCGAAGTGGTTACCACCACCAATGGTGCCTAGAGAACGCTCGTGCCCCGTGGCAGGCAAACCGAAGCTGGCGACGGCCTCCTGCCACGTCTCGTCGAGCGGCAGGTCGAGGTTGCCAAGGCGTTTCTCCAGCTTGTCCAGATGCAGCTTGGCGGTCGGGATGTCCGTACGCCACAGCGCCATGCCACAGCCGATGTCATTGCCGACCAGCGCCGGGTACAAACGCCCCACGGAAAAGAATGCCGCGCCGACCGGATAGCCACGCCCCGGATGCAGGTCCGGCATGCCGGCCACCCGATGCATGCCCCCTAGGCGAGCGGTGGTTTCGAGTTGTTGGATCGCTTTTCCTTCGATCCAGGTGTCGTCCGCGGCGACCAATACAGCGCCGTCGGACAAATTGCGAATGCAAGTGCCCATAGTCCAATCCTGATGGGTTGAAACAAAAAGATGTTCGGATTGGCAGGCCAGAGGCCGGGCGTTGCGGTACCGCTAACGAGTAGCGGCGAATGCGTTCAAGCCAGGCGCGACCTGCAAAGGGTGATCAACTGTTGCATGATGTACCTCCTTTGCTGTCGGGTGAGAGAAGGCGGGCATCTTAGGTGTGTAATTGCCACCCTGCAACAACCTTGATCACATTTTTACCAGGAGAACAACGTCATGGCCGCAAAACCTGACCGCTCCGCGGTACAAAAAACATACCCTGGCGGTACAGTGCCCAGCTTCCAACCATTTCGCCAATTACGCTAAACACTAGTCCGTGTGGGCCCACCATACTCAAAGCCGCGCATTGCGTTTCCGGCCCTCAGAACTTCACAATCACATCCCCAGACTGGCCGCATACACCCCCGGCGTCTTCCCATAGTGGCGCTGAAACAACCCGATGAACGCCGACACCGAGTCATACCCCAGTTCATTCGCCAGCCGAGTCACGCTCATGCCCTGCGCCAGCAACGGCAATGCGGCCAGCAAGCGCAGGCGCTGGCGCCATTCACGGAATGAAAGCTGGGTCTGCGCCTGAAACAGGCGCACCAGGGTGCGCCGCGATGCCCCCACCTGCTGCGCCCATTGCTCGATGGTGCGGTTGTCCCCAGGCTCGGCCTGCAGTGCATCGGTGATCCGGCGCAGGCGCGGGTCGCTGGGCAGCGGCAGGCTGAACGGTGCTTCGGCCAGCCCCTGCAACTCGTCCACCAGCACCTGCAGCAGGCGCGCCTGCGGCCCGTCGTCAGGGTAGTCGGCGGGAAAGTGGCTGACCCGTTCGATCAGCTCGCGCACCAGCGGCGTCACCTGCAGTACCGCGCAGTCACGGCGAGCGCCCGGCAGCACCGCGGCATCCAGGTACAGCCCGCGAAACGCCAGCGCCTGCTCACTGAACGCCGTGTGCTGCACCCCTGGCGGAATCCACAACGCGCACTGCGGCGGCAGCAGATAGCTGTGGCGCTCGGTCAGCACCTGCATGATCCCGGCGCTGGCATAGGTGAACTGCACCCAGTCATGGCTGTGCATCTGCACTTCATAACCTGCCGGTATGCCGAACATGCGCCGCTGCACCGGGCGCGAAAGCGCCAGCGGTACGGGCGGCACCTGCGGTATCTGTCCCGCTTGCGGCATCAGCTGTCCCCTTTGCTCAAGTGAGCCAAAAGTGCCGATGGTAGCCTGCGCCGCGACCCGTTGCACAACCTGATCGGAGACTTGTCGATGAGCACCCATGTACGTCAAAACCGCCTGACCATTCCCGCCATCCAGCAGCGCAAGGGCGCCGGCAGCCTGGTGGTGCTGACCGCCTACAGCCTGCCCATGGCCCGCTGGGTGGATGCCCATGCCGACCTGATCATCGTCGGCGATTCGGTGGGCATGGTGCTGTACGGCATGCCCAGCACCCTGGGCGTGACCCTGGACATGATGATTGCCCATGGCCAGGCGGTGATGCGCGGGGCAGAGCGCGCCTGCGTGGTGGTCGACCTGCCGTTCGGCTGCTATCAGGCCTCGCCGGAGCAGGCATTTGTCAGCGCCGCCCGGGTGCTGCGCGAAACCGGTGCACAGGGCATCAAGCTCGAAGGTGGCGCCGAAATGGCCCACACCGTCGAATTTCTGGTGCGCCGTGGCATTCCGGTGATGGCGCACGTGGGCCTGATGCCGCAGCAGGTCAACAGCATGGGCGGCTTCAAGGCCCAGGGGCGGGATGAACAAAGCGCAACCAAGGTGCGCGACGATGCCTTGGCCATGCAGGCGGCGGGGGCGTTCTCGGTGGTGCTCGAGGGCATCGCCGAGCCGCTGGCCCGCAGCCTGAGCGAAGCGTTGCACATCCCCACCATCGGCATTGGCGCATCCCCTGCGTGCGATGGGCAGGTGCTGGTGACCGAGGACCTGCTGGGCCTGTTCGGCGAGTACCAGCCGCGCTTCGTCAAACGCTATGCCGAGCTGCAACCGCAGATCGAACACGCACTGGAGCACTACGCCCGCGAGGTGCGCAGCGGCGAGTTCCCGGGGCTGGAGCACTGCTTCAAGGCCGCGCCCTGATAGCACCGGCGTGGACAGTGGGTCGATTAGCTGCCTTAATCGGTCCACTTCCCAAGCGAAAGAAACGATCCCTGTCCATGCCCACCCGCCCTGTCGCCCTCGATGAAATCGACCGTCAACTGATCGCCGCCCTGCAGATCAACGCCCGCGAAAGCGTGGCCATGCTTGCCCGGCAACTGGGCATTGCCCGCACCACCGTGACCTCGCGCCTGGCGCGCCTGGAGAAAACCAACGTCATCAGCGGTTACGGCGTGCGCCTTGGCCAGCGCGTGATCGACGGCGGCCTGCAGGCCTATGTGGGCATCACCGTGCGCCCCCGCTCGGGCAAGGAGGTGGTACGCCGCCTGAGCGCCATGGGGCAGATCCAGCAGTTGTGTGCGGTCAGTGGTGAGTTCGACTATGTGGCGTGGCTGCGCAGCGATTCGCCCGAACAACTGGACCAGTTGCTCGACCAGATCGGCAGTGTCGAGGGCGTGGAGAAAACCACCACCTCGATCATCCTCAGCAGCAAGGTGGACCGCGGCCAACCGGTTTGACATGGGTTAGCGGGGAACAGATAGGGCCCTTCGCTGGCAAGCATGCTAACGGTGCTCGCAAACCTGTAGGAGCCGGCCTTGCCGGCGAAGGCATCACTCTGCTCAAGCATCCCGTCACAATGACAAAAATACCCACAAAACGACGACACTCTGCATCTTAATAACCAACACCCTCCCCTCGTAGAATGACCGCCAGCATTTCCTATACTCAAGCTCCGCTCCCCGCGCAGCCCTGGCAAGGTCTCCCATGAACAAGAACAATCGCCACCCCGCCGACGGCAAAAAACCGGTCACCATCTTCGGCCCGGACTTCCCCTTCGCCTTCGACGACTGGATCGAGCACCCGGCCGGCCTGGGCAGCATTCCCGCCGAGCGCCACGGTGAGGAGGTGGCCATCGTCGGTGCCGGCATCGCCGGCCTGGTGGCCGCCTACGAGCTGATGAAGCTGGGCCTCAAGCCGGTGGTGTACGAGGCGTCGAAAATGGGCGGGCGCCTGCGCTCGCAGACCTTCTCCGGCGCCGAAGGCATCGTCGCCGAGCTGGGTGGCATGCGCTTCCCGGTGTCTTCCACGGCCTTCTATCACTACGTCGACAAGCTGGGCCTGGAGACCAGACCCTTCCCCAACCCGCTGACCCCCGCCTCCGGCAGCACGGTGATCGACCTCGAGGGCCAGACCCACTACGCCGAAAAACTCAGCGACCTGCCGGCACTGTTCCAGGAAGTCGCCGACGCCTGGGCCGATGCGCTGGAGGATGGCGCACGCTTCGGCGACATCCAGCAGGCAATCCGCGATCGCGACGTGCCGCGCCTGAAGGCGCTGTGGAACACCCTGGTGCCGCTGTGGGACGACCGCACCTTCTACGACTTCGTCGCCACCTCCAAGGCCTTCGCCAAGCTCAGCTTCCTGCACCGCGAAGTGTTCGGCCAGGTCGGCTTCGGCACCGGCGGCTGGGACTCCGACTTCCCCAACTCGATGCTCGAGATCTTCCGCGTGGTGATGACCAACTGCGACGATCACCAGCACCTGGTGGTGGGCGGTGTCGAGCAGGTGCCCCTGGGCATCTGGCGGCATGTACCGCAACGCTGCGCCCACTGGCCGCAAGGCACCAGCCTCAGCTCGTTGCACCGTGGCACGCCACATTCAGGGGTGAAAAGCATCGCCCGCGCCGACGATGGGCGCCTGGCCGTTACCGACACCTGGGGCGTCACCCGCCATTACGCCGCGGTGCTCACCACCTGTCAGAGCTGGCTGCTGACCACCCAGATCGAGTGCGAGGAGTCGCTGTTCTCGCAGAAGATGTGGATGGCCCTGGACCGCACCCGCTACATGCAGTCGTCCAAGACCTTCGTGATGGTCGACCGCCCGTTCTGGAAGGACAAGGACCCGCAGACCGGCCGCGACCTGATGAGCATGACCCTCACCGACCGCCTCACCCGCGGCACCTACCTGTTCGACAACGGCGACGACAGGCCGGGGGTGATCTGCCTGTCGTACTCGTGGATGAGCGATGCGCTCAAGATGCTGCCGCACCCGGTGGAAAAACGCGTGAAACTGGCGCTGGACGCCCTGAAGAAGATCTACCCCAAGGTCGATATCGCCGGGCACATCATCGGCGACCCGATCACTGTGTCGTGGGAAGCCGACCCGCATTTCCTGGGGGCGTTCAAGGGCGCCCTGCCCGGCCATTATCGTTACAATCAGCGAATGTACGCGCACTTCATGCAGCAGGACCTGCCTGCCGAGCAGCGCGGCATCTTTATCGCAGGCGACGACGTCTCCTGGACCCCGGCCTGGGTCGAAGGCGCGGTGCAGACCTCGCTCAACGCGGTATGGGGCATCATGAACCACTTCGGTGGCCGCACCCACGCCGACAACCCCGGCCCTGGCGATGTATTCAACGAGATCGGCCCGATCGCCCTGGCCGACTGAAAGGAGAGACCCATGCGCATAGCCCTGTACCAGGGCCAGCCCCACCCGATGGACGTGGCCGGCAACCTCGAGCGCCTGCACCAGCAGGCGCAGCTGGCGGCGGCACGCGGCGCCGAACTGCTGGTGTGCCCCGAGATGTTCCTCAGCGGCTACAACATCGGCAGCGAAGCGGTCGCACGCCTGGCCGAGCCGCAGGACGGCGCATCGGCCATGGCCGTGGTGGAAATCGCCCAGGCCAACCGCATCGCCATCGTCTACGGCTACCCCGAGCTTGGCGAGGACGGCCAGGTGTACAACAGCGTGCAGTTAATCGACGCCCACGGCAGCAGCCTGGCCAACTACCGCAAGACCCACCTGTTCGGCGGGCTGGACCGCGCCATGTTCAGCCCCGGCCCCGACCATTTCCCGGTGGTCACGCTCAATGGCTGGCAGCTGGGCCTGTTGATCTGCTACGACATCGAGTTCCCGGAAAACGCCCGCCGCCTGGCCCTGGCCGGGGCCGAGCTGATCGTGGTGCCGACAGCCAACATGCAGCCCTACGATTTCATCTGCCAGTTCACCGTGCGCGTACGCGCCCAGGAGAACCAGTGCTACCTGGTGTATGCCAACTACTGCGGCGCCGAGGAGCAGATCCACTATTGCGGCCAAAGCAGCATCATCGGCCCGGACGGCAGCCTGCTGGCCATGGCCGGGCATGAGCCCACGCTGCTGGTGGCCGACCTCGAGCTGCAACGGGTGCACGAAGGCCGCGCCAGCACACCGTACCTGCACGACCTGCGTGTGGAACTCCACGGCGGCCCGCGCAAGCACTGATTTATCCGCTAGCATGACGGTTCGCACGTTACCGGAGCCGTCATGTCCTGCGCCCACCTCACCCTGCCCAACGGCCTGCACGTCACCCTGCGCCATGCACCGCGGCTCAAGCGCTGTGCAGCGGCAGTGCGGGTACGCGCCGGCAGCCACGATGCTCCCAACGCCTGGCCGGGGCTGGCGCACTTTCTCGAACACCTGTTCTTTCTCGGCAACCCGCGCTTTGCCATCGACGACGCCCTGATGCGCTACGTGCAGCGCCAGGGCGGCCAGGTCAATGCCAGCACGCGGGAGCGCACCACCGACTTCTTCTTCGAAGTGCCGGCTGCCGCCTTCGAGGGGGGCATCGAGCGCTTGTGCGAAATGCTCGCCAACCCCCAGGCCGACCGTGCGCAACAGCTGCGCGAGCGCGAAGTGATCCATGCCGAGTTCATTGCCTGGGCGCGCAACCCCGAAGCGCAGCGTCAGCATGCACTGCTGCAGAGCGTATCGGCGCAGCATCCGCTGAGCGGTTTTCACGCTGGCAACCGCTACAGCCTGCCGGTACCCGACGCGGCCTTCCAGAGCGCCCTGCAAGCCTTTCACCAACGCTACTACCAGGCCGGGCAGATGACCTTGAGCCTGGTCGGCCCACAGCCGCTGGCCACCCTTGAAGCCCTGGCCATGCAGTACGGCGCCGTCTTCGCACCCGGGCAGGCCATCGAACAAGGCCCGGCACCGGCGCTGCAGCTTCTCGCTGCGCGGGTTGAACAGCTGCCCGGGCAACGGGATGTGCTGCTCGGCTATGAACAGCTGCCCGCCGGCGCTGCCCAGGCGATCGCCTTTCTCGACACCTGGCTTTCGGACACCCGCCCGGGCGGGCTGCTGGCCGCTTTGCGCGAACGGCGCTGGCTGGAGGATTTCAGTTTTTCGGCATTGCATCAGTTCGCCGCACAGGCACTGCTGCACGCGCGCTTCAAGCTCAATGACGCGGCACCTGCCGACCAGGTCGAAGACCTGTTCCGGGACTGGCTGAGCTTCTTGCGCGATGCCGACCTGACGGCGCTGAACAGCGAATATGCACGTATCCAGCAGTCACGCGCGCTGGCCGCCGGCGCCCTGGAACTGGCGCGCCGCGACAGCAGCGGCCAGCCATTCAGTGCACTCGACGCCCAGGGCCTGGCGGCACTGCAAGGCCTGCTCGAACCCTTCACCGAGCAAGCCCGCCAGCCCTGGCGACTGCCACCTGCCGAGCCCTTGCTGGCCGTCGGGTTCAGCGATGCACCCGCCACGCCGACGCCCGCCGGGGTTATCCACAGCCCGGCGCTGCCGGCCGTGCGGCAGTACGGCGTGATCTACCTGCGCTGGCAGGTGCGCTCGGCGTTGCGCGCGCGGCTGTGGCGCGTACTCGAAGGTGCCCTGCGCCCACTGGTCGAGCGCGCCACCCGCGCCTCGGTGGAGCTGCAATGGAGCGAGTGCGAGCACCTCTGGCAACTGCGCTGCGCCGGGTCACCGCCCGCCGTGGTCGCAGTCGTCGAGCAGGCATTGGCGCTGCTGCGCCTGCCTGCCGCCCAGGACTGGAGCGCAGGCTCAGGCACCGAGCCGGCGCTGATCCCGATCCGCCTGCTGCTAAAGCAGTTGCCGGGCTATATCGTCGGGCGTGACCCGGGGCCATTGCCGACCTGCCTGATCGCCCAGCCCGAACTGGACGCGCTCTGGCAGCATGCCCGCTGGCAGGGCATGACCTGCGGCTTCACCGAAGCGGTGCAGCCGGCGCTGAATGCGCTGCTGGCCCAGGTACCGGGACAGCCGGGCATGGCCGAGCCGATCACCGGCGATGCCACAGGGCCCTGGCAGCATGTGCCGCTGCCCGAAGGCGAGCACGCACTGCTGGTGTTCTGCCCCGCCCCGCCGGGCAGCGAGGCGGTGTACCGGCTGCTGGCGCATCGACTGCAAGGGCCCTTCTACCAGCGCCTGCGGGTGGAGCTGCAACTGGGCTATGCAGTGTTCAGCGCATTGCGCCAGGTGCAGGGCCATACCGGCCTGCTGCTGGGCGTGCAGTCGCCCAAGGCCGACCCGGCACAGATTCTCGAGCACATGCGCTGCGTGGTCGCAGGCTTCACCCATGACCTCGCTGATGATGCCGAGGCGCGTCAGGCCCTGGCGGCGCAGTTCCACGAACCGGACATGGGCAATGCCGACGTCGCCGAATGGGCCTGGCAGGCCCGGCTGGCCGGCAGCGACACCCCCAGCCTGGACACGCTGCGACAGCAGCTGCTGGCCGTCACCGCACAGCAGCTCGAACACGCCGCCCGGCACCTGTTCGACAACGCCCTGTACCTGGCCAGCGCCGCACAGGGCGGATTGTTACCGGCAACGCAACAGCCTTTCTCGCAGGTTTAACCAAACTGTCCATTAATTTTAGTAAGATGGCGCTACCCGGGCCGTTGTAACCCCTTGTTTCAAAGGGGGGCCTAAATATGTAGCCACCCGCCCCCAGACCTATCCGGAAGGAGTACTCCCATGTGGACCAAACCTGCTTACACTGACCTGCGTATTGGCTTTGAAGTGACCATGTATTTCGCAAGTCGCTGAGTCTGCTTGCGGTACAACGCCTCGGTCAGCCGGGGCGTTTTCATTTTTGGACGCAGCAGGAGTGGCCATGTACATCCAGATTCTAGGTTCCGCCGCCGGCGGCGGTTTCCCGCAGTGGAACTGCAACTGCGACAACTGCAAGGGCTTTCGCGACGGCACCTTGCGCGCCAGCGCACGCACCCAGTCCTCGATCGCGCTGTCCGACGACGGGGTGCACTGGGTGCTGTGCAACGCCTCGCCGGACATCCGCGCGCAGCTGCAAGGCTTCGCCCCCATGCAGCCGGCCCGCGCCCTGCGCGACACCGGGATCAACGCGATCATCCTGCTCGACAGCCAGATCGACCACACCACCGGCCTGCTCAGCCTGCGCGAAGGTTGCCCGCACCAGGTGTGGTGCACCGACATGGTCCACCAGGACCTGAGCACCGGCTTCCCTCTGTTCACCATGCTCAGCCACTGGAACGGTGGCCTGCAGTGGAACCGCATCGAGCTCGAAGGCAGCTTCGTGATCGAGGCGTGCCCGAACCTGCGCTTTACCCCGTTCCCGCTGCGCAGCGCCGCGCCGCCCTACTCCCCGCACCGCTTCGACCCGCACCCGGGCGACAACCTGGGGCTGATGGTCGAAGACCTGCGCACCGGCGGCAAGCTGTTCTACGCCCCGGGCCTTGGCCAGTTCGACGACAAGCTGCTGCAACTGATGCACGACGCCGATTGCCTGCTGGTCGACGGCACGCTGTGGGAGGATGATGAGATGCAGCGCCGCGGTGTCGGTACCCGCACGGGCCGCGAGATGGGTCACCTGGCACAGAATGGCCCCGGCGGCATGCTCGAGGTACTCGAAGGCTTCCCCGACCAGCGCAAGGTACTTATCCACATCAACAACACCAACCCGATTCTCGATGAAGACTCCGCCGAGCGCGCCGAACTGGCCCGCCGCAACGTCGAAGTGGCCTTCGACGGCATGAGCATCGAGCTGTAGGAGCCCCCATGAGCGAAGCCGTACCGCTTTCCCCCGCCGCGTTCGAGCAGGCCTTGCGCGCCAAGGGCGCCTACTACCACATCCATCACCCCTACCACGTGGCCATGTATGAAGGCCGCGCCAGCCGCGAGCAGATCCAGGGCTGGGTCGCCAACCGCTTCTACTACCAGGTCAACATCCCGATGAAGGATGCGGCGATCCTGGCCAACTGCCCGGACCGCGAGATCCGCCGTGAGTGGATCCAGCGCCTGCTCGACCACGACGGTGCCCCCGGTGAAGACGGCGGCATCGAAGCCTGGCTGCGCCTGGGCCAGGCCGTGGGCCTGGACCCCGACCAGCTACGCTCGCAGGAGCTGGTGCTGCCCGGCGTGCGCTTCGCGGTCGACGCCTACGTCAACTTCGCCCGCCGTGCCAGCTGGCAGGAAGCGGCCAGCAGCTCGCTGACCGAACTGTTCGCCCCGCAGATCCACCAGTCACGCCTGGACAGCTGGCCACAGCACTATCCCTGGATCGACCCGGCCGGCTACGAATACTTCCGCACCCGCCTGGGCCAGGCCCGGCGCGATGTGGAGCATGGCCTGAGCATCACCCTGCAGCACTACACCACGGTGCAGGGTCAACAGCGCATGCTGGAGATTCTTCAGTTCAAGCTCGATATTCTGTGGAGCATGCTCGACGCCATGAGCATGGCCTATGAACTGAACCGCCCGCCCTACCACAGCGTCACCAGCGAGCGGGTGTGGCACAAGGGGATCACCTTATGAGTTTCGACCGTTCGAAGACGCCGCACTGGCGCCCCGGCTACCGCTTCCAGTACGAACCGGCGCAGAAGGGCCATGTGCTGCTCTACCCCGAAGGCATGATCAAGCTCAACGAAAGCGCCGCGCTGATCGGCGGGCTGATCGACGGCAAGCGCGATGTGGCCGCGATCATTGCCGAGCTGGACGTTCAATTCCCCGGTGTACCCGAACTCGGTGACGACATCGAGCAATTCATGGAGGTCGCCCGTGAGCAACACTGGATCGTCCTTGAGTGAGGTACCGGCCAAGCCCGCAGTCGGCCTGCCGCTGTGGCTGCTGGCCGAGCTGACCTACCGCTGCCCGCTGCAATGCCCGTACTGCTCCAACCCGCTGGACTTCGCCGAGCAGGGCAAGGAGTTGAGCACCGAGCAGTGGTTCAAGGTGATGGCCGAGGCGCGTGAAATGGGCGCCGCGCAGCTGGGCTTTTCCGGCGGCGAGCCACTGGTGCGCCAGGACCTGGCCGAGCTGATCGGCGAGGGGCGCCGCCTGGGCTACTACACCAACCTGATCACCTCCGGCATCGGCCTGACCGAACAGAAGATCGCCGACTTCAAGCGCGCCGGGCTGGACCACATCCAGATCAGCTTCCAGGCCAGCGACGAACAGGTCAACAACCTGCTGGCCGGCTCGAAGAAAGCCTTCGCGCAGAAGCTGGAGATGGCCCGCGCGGTCAAGGCCCACGGCTACCCGATGGTGCTGAACTTCGTCACCCACCGGCACAACATCGACAAGATCGACCGCATCATCGAGCTGTGCATCGCCCTGGAAGCCGACTTCGTCGAGCTCGCCACGTGCCAGTTCTACGGCTGGGCCAAGCTCAACCGCGCCGGCCTGCTGCCCACCCGCGCGCAGCTGGAGCGCGCCGAACGCATCACCAACGAATACCGCGAGAAACTGCAGGCTGCGGGCAACCCGTGCAAGCTGATCTTCGTCACCCCCGACTACTATGAAGAGCGGCCCAAGGGCTGCATGAACGGCTGGGGCAGCATCTTCCTCACCGTCACCCCGGACGGCACCGCACTGCCGTGCCATGGCGCACGCCAGTTGCCGGTACAATTCCCCAACGTGCGCGAACACAGCATGCAGCACATATGGTATGACTCGTTCGGCTTCAATCGTTTTCGCGGTTACGACTGGATGCCCGAGCCGTGCCTCTCCTGCGACGAGAAAGAAAAGGACTTCGGCGGCTGCCGCTGCCAGGCCTTCATGCTGACCGGCGACGCCAGCAATGCCGACCCGGTTTGCGCCAAATCGGCGGACCACGGGATCATCCTCGCTGCTCGGGAGGAGGCCGAAACCGCCACCCAGACCATCGACCAGATGACCTTCCGCAATGATCGAAACTCCCGTCTCATCGCCCGCGGCTGAGCGCTTCAGCGCACAACAGGCGGTTGCCGCCGGCACCGACTACGCCGAACTCAAGCGCAGCCCGCTGGGGCTGTTCTGGAACGAGTTTCGCCCCCAGGACGGCGGTTGCCGCATCTGGCAGTGGCGTGACGGCCAGGCCCGCTGCCTGACCCCCGACGGCTTCAGCGTGCGCAGCCGCGTCTACGAGTATGGCGGCGGCGGTTTCTGCCTGAGCGACGACGGGCTGGTGTTCGTCAACGAAGCCGACCAGCAGCTCTACAGCCAGGGGCTCGGCGGCGGGCAGCCGCAGCCGCTGACCCACGGCCAGTGCCGCTACGGTGACCTGCGCTGGGGCGCCGGCCAGGTGCTGGCGGTTGAAGAAGACGCCGATGTGCACCGGCTGGTATCGATCGCCGCCGGCACCCGCACGGTACTGGCCGAAGGCGCCGACTTCTATGCCGCTCCCACCCTCAGCGCCGACGGCCAGCGCCTGGCCTGGATCGAATGGAGCCGCCCGCACCAACCCTGGACTGCCACCCGCCTGCTGTGCGCCGAACGCCGCGATGCACACACCTGGGAAGCGCCGCGCTGCATCGCCGGCAGCGAGGCGCAACCGGAATCGCTGCAGCAGCCGCGCTTCGATGCCGACGGTCGCCTGTACTGCCTGTCGGATCGTGACGGCTACTGGCAACCCTGGGGCGAAACCCCGCAGGGCTGGGCAGCACTGCCGGCCGAGCGCGCCGACCATGCCGGCGCACCGTGGCAACTGGGCGCCAGCACCTGGCTGCCCCTGGACGGCGGCGGGTATCTGGCGAGCTGGTTCGAGGGCGGCTTCAGCCGCCTGGGCGTGCATCATGCCGATGGCACCCTGGAAGACTTCAGTGACGTCTACACCCGCTTTCGCTGCCTGGAGATCGACGACCGGTACCTGTATGCCATCGCCGCCTCTGCCATCAGCACGCCCGCCGTCATCGCCATCGACCGCCACAGCCATGCCGTTCAGGTGCTGGCCGGCGGTGCGATGCCCTTGCCCAGCGAACAGGTCAGCCAGCCGCGCAGCATCACCTACCCCAGCGGCGATGCCCAGGCGCACGCCTTCTTCTACCCGGCCATGAATGGTGTCGAGGCGCCGCCGCTGGTGGTGTTCGTGCATGGCGGACCGACCTCGGCGTGCTTCCCGGTGCTCGACCCGCGCATCCAGTACTGGACCCAGCGCGGCTTTGCCGTGGCCGACCTCAACTACCGTGGCAGCAGCGGCTATGGCCGCGCCTATCGCCAGGCCCTGCACCTGCGCTGGGGCGAAGTGGACGTGCAGGATGCCTGCGCGGTGGTCGACTTCCTGGCAGGGCAAGGGTTGATCGACCCGACGCAGGCGTTCATCCGCGGGGGCAGCGCCGGGGGCTACACCACGCTGTGTGCGCTGGCGTTCCAGAATGTGTTCCGTGGCGGGGCGAGCCTGTACGGGGTCAGCGACCCGCTGGCGCTGACGCGCGCCACGCACAAGTTCGAAGGCGATTACCTGGACTGGCTGATCGGCGACCCGCAGCAGGATGTGCAGCGTTATCAGGCGCGCACGCCACTGCTGCATGCCGCGCAGATCAAGGTGCCGGTGATTTTCTTCCAGGGCGAACTGGATGCGGTGGTGGTACCGGAGCAGACCCGTTCGATGCTGGCGGCGCTGAAGGCCAATGGGGTGCGTGCCGAAGGGCATTTCTACCCGACCGAGCGGCACGGGTTCCGGACGGCAGCGAACCTGGCGCATGCGCTGGAAGAAGAGTGGAAGTTCTACCGGGAGGTACTGGGCCAGTCTTGATGCCCCCATCGCGGGTCAAGCCCGCTCCCACAAAGGTCTCGATGATCCTTGTGGGAGCGGGCTGGACCCGCGATGGCCGCGACGCGGTCTAGCGCTTGGCGATGATGTACACCGCGTGCACGATCCCCGGAATGTAACCGCACAAGGTGAGCAGGATGTTCAGCCAGAAGGCGCCACCAAAACCCACCTGCAGGAACACGCCCAGCGGCGGCAACAGAATGGCGAAGATAATTCGGATCAGGTCCATCGGGCAGCTCCTTGTCTAAAGTCCTAACTACAGACTGCAAGCACCCCCCACTGGTTCAAATAGCCATCCCCCATAAAAAAACGCCCCAGGCCAAAAGGATCAGGCCCGGGGCGATGCGCAGGAACGCGAGACGGTTCGTTGAATTCGGTACGGCGCTACCGGGTCAGGCACGCCGCTGGTTGAGTTGCGCCGTGTGCACACGGGCAAAGGCACGCGCCAGGCGCAGCAGCATTTCGTCGATGTTGCCCCGGCTGACGGTCAGCGCCGGCGAAAAGCGCAGCACATTGGCCTGCGCCGCATTGAGCAGCAGCCCTTCCTGCAGCGCCGCCTTGACCAGGGCCGCGGCCGAGTCGTCGCTCAGCTCCAGGCCCCACAGCAAGCCCTGGCCGCGCACCTCGCCCTGGCCATAACGCCCCGCCAGGTGGCTCAGGCCATCACGCAGGTGCCGCCCCGACGCCTGCACCTGCTCCATGAAGCCCGGCTCCAGCACGGCATCGAGAATCGCCAGGCCCGCCGCACTCATCAGTGCATTGCCATGGTGACTGCCTTCCAGCTCGCCGGCCTCGGCGCAGCAGGCCGTACCCCGCGCCAGCAGGGCGGCCAGCGGCACACCGCCGCCCAGGCCCTTGCCCAGGGTGATGATGTCGGCGCGCACGCCGTAGGTCTGCTCGGCCAGCAGCGCGCCGCAACGGCCCACGCCGGTCTGCACCTCATCCAGGATCAGCAGGATGCCCAGTTCGCGGCACAGGCGCTCGACACCCTTGAGGTACTGCTGGGTGGCCGGGATCACCCCGGCCTCGCCCTGGATCGGCTCGAGCATGATCGCCACGGTACGCGAGTCCACTGCTGCATGCAGCGCGGCCAGATCGTTGAACGGCACCTTGCTGAAACCCGGCAGGCCCGGCTCGCAGCGGTTGCACGCCGACGGGTCGGAGGCCGACAGCGCCCCCAGGCTGCGCCCGTGGCAGCTCTGGCGCGCAGTGATGATGTGGTAGGCGCCATTGCGATGCAGCTGGCCCCACTTGCGCGCCAGCTTGATCGCACCTTCGCAGGCTTCGGCACCACTGTTGAGCAGGTAAGCCTGATCGCTGCCGGTGCTCTGGCACAGGCGGTTGACCAGGCTCAACAGGCCACGGTTATGAAAGCCGGCGCCGGGGTTGATCAATGCCTGGGCCTGGCTGCTCAGTGCCTGCACCAGCGCCTTGGGGCTGTGCCCGAGGCTGTTCACCGCGCAACCCTGGGTGAAATCCAGATAGGCGCGGCCTTCGTTGTCCCACAGCCATGAACCCTGGCCGCGCACGAACACCTGTGGCGCACGCTCGGTGGCCGGCATCAGGCATTCCCGCGACAGCTGCTCGGCCTGGGCCAGTGCCACCGGCGCCGGTGCCTGCTCGGCAGCGCGCGCCGCCTGGCGACGCAGATTGAACAGGTTCATGCGCGCAGCCCTTCCAGCGGCAGGCCAAGCAGGCGCGCGGTCCAGTCCTCGACCTGGCCGCTGCGCAGGCGCTTGATCGCGATGTCGCGCCAGCGTGACGAGAGGGCCGGACAATCCACCAGCTTTTTCAAACCCGCATGCTCCAGAGGTTCACGGTAAAAAGTATGCAGTGCCCAGGCCACGGTCAGGCCCGGATAGCTGCGTTGTATCAGTTCGAACGGCTCATCGGCGCTGACGAAGCCAGGCTTGAGCACCCGGTAGAACCAGCCGCAGCGCAGCGCGTCCTGCGCCTGTTGCGGCAGGTTCGGCAAGCCCCAGCGATGGCTCAGGCGGTAGCACGGCGAGCGCGGCTGGCTGACCTGCAGCAGCGCCCCGCCCCAGCGGAACATGTCGCCCAGGCAGACGTGCTCTTCGGTAAGGCCGCGGGTCGAGAGGTTTTCGCCAAAACCCGGCGCGCACCAGTCGATCTGTGGATAACGTCGCCGCCACCAGGCGTAGTGCTCGGCCGGATAGTGGTGCAAGGCCCGCTCGGGGCCGGTATGGAAGCGCGGGTCGCCGTGTTCGTCGCTGCCCAGCCCCTGTGGCCATAACCACAGCCTTCTTGCAACCTGTTCCTTATCGATATCGGTGAGTAACCCATAACCGACATTTTTTGCCTTGCCTATGTAAACGCCATCCACATACACGGTATTCATCGCGCCTTCTGGCCCTGTAAACCTTGTGAATACGGGATAGACTAGGCTTCTCGCGGGCCTTCGGCCATTTCGTTTTTCGAGCTTTTTTGATAAGTATTGCTTATGGATTTTCGCCAACTGCGTTATTTCGTCGCGGTGTACGAAGAAGGCCATGTGGGCCGGGCCGCCGAACGCCTTTCACTGTCGCAGCCAGCGCTGTCGCAGCAGATCCGCCAGCTCGAGCACAGCCTCGATGTGAGCCTGTTCGAACGGGGCAACAAGCGGCTGCTGCCAACCCTGGCCGCACACACCCTGTACAACCACGCCCTGCCCCTGCTCGACGGCCTGCAACGCGCCCGCGAGGCGTTGCGCAACTTCCGCGGGCAGGCCTTGCGGACCCTGGCCATCGGCGTGCTGCAGACGGTACGGCCGAGCCTGGTGCCGCAACTGCTCGACCGCCTGCGCAAGGCGCAACCACACCTGGTGGTGCAGATCTACGAACTGTCGGGGCTGGAGATCGAACGGCGCCTGCTCAACGGCACCCTGGACATCGGCATCAGCTACCTGCCGCCGCGCCAGCCGGGCCTTCACGGCCTGCTGCTGTACGAAGACGAGCTGCAACTGGTGATCCCGCACACGCACCCGCTGCGCGAATTCAAGAAGGTCTCGCTCAAGCAGGCCGCCGAACTGCCCATGCTGATGCTGGGCGAAGAGTTCCAGGTACGCCAGATCTGGCAGGCGCAACTGGCCAACCTCGGGCGCCGCCCGCAGGTGCAGGCCGAGATGAACAACATGGGCGGGATTCTCGACAGCCTGGCGCATACCTCGCTGGCAACCGTGTTGCCGGGGCGTGCGCGCGACGCCACGGACGATCCAGAGCTGCTCTGGAAGCCGCTGAGCGAGCCGCGGGTGCCACTGAAGGTAGGCCTGGTGTTTCGCGATGCGCAGCGCCAGCAGGCGTCGGTGGAGCTGCTGCGCAATCTGCTGGAGGAAGAGATCGACCCTCGCCAGATCGGCGGTTCACCTCTGGATGTGCTCGGCTAGAAAAAACCCGGGCAAAAGAAAACCCCGCCGAAGCGGGGTTTTGCAGACTGTTTCCCTGACATCCTTTTCGTCCCGCCGTCCTGGCAGGAAATCCTTCCGTGTCCCTGTTATGTACTGTGCGCATCCTGCGCGACGTCCATGAGGTGAAGATTAGCTGTGGATCCAATCTTACGGAAGAGGCCAAACGTCACCACGTCATGTAAGCAAATGCTTACATGACGCCGTCAGATCAAAACTGTTCCGCGTCGAGCAGGTACAACGACTCGCTGCCCGCCTTCACCGAAGCGCTGAGCGAGTGAATACGCGGCAGCAGGCGGGCGAAGTAGAAGCGTGCGGTGCCCAGTTTGCTGGCGTAGAAGTCGTCCTCACCCTGTTTGGCCAGGGCCGTGCGGGCCATCAGTGCCCACATGTAGGCATAGGCGGTGTAGCCGAAGGCGTGCAGGTACTCTACCGACGCCGCGCCGATTTCGTTGGGGTTCGCCTTGGCGCGGTCGAGCACCCAGGCGGTCAGTTCGTCGAGGCTGTCCAGCGCCGTCTCCAGCGGTTTGACGAACTCGCCCAGCGCCGTGTCGGCGGTGGCGATGAAATGGCGGATCTCGTCGGCGAACAGCTTGTAGAACGCCCCGCCGCTACCCACCACCTTGCGGCCCATCAGGTCCAGGGCCTGGATGCCATTGGTGCCTTCGTAGATCTGGGTGATGCGCACGTCGCGCACCAGTTGCTCCTGGCCCCACTCGCGAATGTAGCCATGGCCGCCGAACACCTGCTGGCCATGCACGGTCACTTCCAGGCCCAGGTCGGTGAGAAACGCCTTGGACACCGGCGTCAGCAGCGCCACCAGGTCTTCAGCGCGCTTGCGGGCCTCGCGGTCCTCGCTGAACTTGGCGGTATCGAGCTGCATCGCAACATAGGTGGAGAAAGCCCGGCCGCCTTCGTTCAGTGCCTTCATGGTCAGCAGCATGCGCCGCACATCGGGGTGCACGATGATCGGGTCGGCAGTCTTGTCCTTGGCCTGGGGCCCGGTAGGTGCACGGCTCTGCAGGCGGTCGCGGGCGTATTCGATGGCGTTCTGGTAGGAACGCTCGGCCGATGCCAGGCCCTGGATGCCGACCCCCAGGCGCTCGTAGTTCATCATGGTGAACATCGCTGCCAGGCCCTTGTTCGGCTCGCCGACCAGGTAGCCCACGGCGCTGTCGAAGTTCATCACGCAGGTGGCCGAGGCCTGGATGCCCATCTTGTGCTCGATGGAGCCACAGGTGGCCGGGTTGCGCTCGCCCAGGCTGCCATCGGGGTTGACCAGGAACTTGGGCACCAGGAACAGCGAGATGCCCTTGGGCCCGGCCGGGGCGTCAGGCAGCTTGGCCAGCACCAGGTGAATGATGTTCTCGGTCAGGTCGTGTTCGCCGCCGGTGATGAAGATCTTGGTGCCGGTGACCTTGTAGCTGCCGTCGGCCTGCGGCTCGGCGCGGGTACGGATGATGCCAAGGTCGGTTCCGGCGTGGGGCTCGGTCAGGCACATGGAGCCGGCCCAGACCCCGGCGTACATGTTGGGCAGGTACCGCGTCTTGAGCTCTTCGCTAGCATGGGCGTTGATCGACAGGCAGGCACCGGCGGTCAGCATCGGGTACAGGCCGAAGGCCAGGCTCGAGGAGTTGACCATTTCTTCGACCTGGGCAGAGATCACCTTAGGCATGCCCATGCCGCCATAGGCAGGGTCGCCGCCCACGCCCACCCAGCCACCATCGGCGTAGGTGCGGTAGGCATCGATGAAGCCGGCCGGGGTGCGCACGGCGCCGTTGTCCCAATGGCAGCCCTCTTCGTCGGCGCTGCGGCTCAGCGGAGCGATTCGCTGGCTGGTGACCTTGCCGGCTTCCTCGAGCACCGCCAGTGCGGTTTCTTCGTCGACCGCCTCGGCCAGCCCGGGCAGTTGTGCCCACAGCCGGGATACTTCGAAGACTTCGTTGAGGACGAAGCGCATATCGCGCAGGGGCGCTTTATAGTCAGCCATGGCAACCTCTCACACCTTGAGTCGGGACGGCCCCGCAGGGCCGCTACACAGTTGCGAGCCAGTGTAACCTAACAACTTTTGTGACACATAGGGTCATCTGGCGACCATATAGTCACTTTTGGTCACGCCGTGCGCACCGCTCCACGCTTGCTCTGGTGGCCGTAGGTCATGGTGCAGTTACGCCCCGCTCCCTTGGCACTGTACAGCGCCTGGTCGGCCGACTTGAGCACCTCATCGGGGCTGCGGTGCTCGGGCAGGCGCTCGGCGGCACCGATGCTGATGGTCACCGACACGCTGCTGGCCCCGGCCGCCCCACGGCGTTGTCGCCCCTGCTGGTCGTCCTGGGGGCGGCTGTCCTGGTTGCGCAGCTGGATATTGTAGTTGGCGATCACCTCGCGCACCGCCTCCAGGTGCGGCAGGCATTCCTCGATGGTCTTGGCCGCGAACACCAGGGCGAACTCCTCGCCGCCATAGCGGTAGGCGCGGCCCCCGCCGGTGACCTTGGACAGTTTGCTGGCCACCAGGCGCAGCACCTGGTCGCCCACGTCGTGCCCGTGGGTATCGTTGAATTTCTTGAAGTGGTCGACGTCGGTCATCGCCAGCACATAGTTGCGCCCCAGACGCTGCATGCGCTCGTTGAGCGCGCGGCGCCCCGGCAGGCCGGTGAGCTCGTCACGAAACGCCATCTGGTAGGCCTCGTGGGAGACCGCGGCGGCGATCATCAGCATCACCTGGCTGCACATGATGTTCAGGGTGAAGGGCAGGATGAAGGTCTGCGGCAGCATCCAGAAGATTCCCATCAGACCGATCACCTGCGCCGCATGCAGCGGGCGCGGTTCGCGCAGGTACTGCACCACCAGCAGGATGAAGGCGAGCAGGAACACCGGGTAGGCCAGCTGGATCAGGCTCATCCACTGACCGTGCAGCGCCGGCCAGCGGATTTCCGCGAGCCAGTTGAGCAGCGCCTGCGGGTAGCTCTGCTCCAGCCCCAGCGCCGTGCTGCCGACCGCCAGTAGCACGGCAAAGCGCGCCACCATGTCCTGGAACAGGTGCGTGCGTTCCTGCCAGGCGCCGTACAGCGCAAACAGGATCGGCAGCAACAGGCACACCAGGTGGAACACCACGGCGGCGTCCTGGCGCACCACGCCATTGTCGCGGTAGTAGTCGGTCTGGGTGTCGAGCAGGAAGTAGGCGATATACACCGTGACCATCAGGAACAGTTCACGCTGACGGCGGTAGACCGTGCAGTAGGCCCCGCCCAGCAGCAGCACCAGGGTTGGCAGCACGTTGAACAGCGAGGTGAAGAAGACGTTGAGGTCTCTGACATAAGCAGCGGCGAGCCCCGACACCAGCAGGAACAGTGACGGCAGAAAATGGCTCAGTCGTACAGCGGATAAACGAAACAAGGGAATCTCCGACCCGGCAGATCAAGTAATGGCATTGTGCCTTTAATGTGTCGGCAGCGCACATGAATAGATGAATATGCCGGCAGCACTTGTAACGGCAGGGTAGGAGCAGGGCTTAGCACGTATTCGTTTCAGGTTCTGACTAGCGCATAAAAAAACCCGCCGGTAAGGGCGGGCTTTCTTGCTTCAGGCGATGACTCAGTACGAGAGGCCGAAGTGCTCTTCGTTCATGTCCATCAGGTTGCTCGCGCCCGACAGCATGGTTTCCACATGCGTGCGGGTCCGCGGCAGGATGCGCTGGAAGTAGAAGCGCGCGGTCTGCAGCTTGGCGGTGTAGAACGCCTCTTCGCTGGTGCCGGCAGCCAGTTTCTCGGCGGCCAGGCGCGCCATGTCGGCCCAGAAGTAGGCCAGGCAGGCGTAACCGGAGTACATCAGGTAGTCCACCGAGGCGGCACCGACTTCTTCGCGGTCCTTCATCGCGGCCATGCCGACCTTCATGGTCAGTTCGCCCCACTCCTTGTTCAACTTGGCCAATGGCGCGACAAACTCGCTGATGGCCTCGTTGCCTTCGTTGTTCTGGACGAACTTGTGCACGATCTTGGTGAAGCCCTTGAGCGCCTCGCCCTGGGTCATCAGCACCTTGCGGCCCAGCAGGTCCAGCGCCTGGATGCCGGTGGTGCCTTCGTACAGCATCGAGATGCGGCTGTCGCGAACGTTCTGCTCCATGCCCCACTCGGCGATGAAGCCGTGGCCGCCGTAGATCTGCACGCCGTGGTTGGCCGACTCGAAGCCGACTTCGGTCATGAACGCCTTGGCGATCGGGGTCATGAAGGCCAGCAGTGCGTCGGCCTTCTTCTTCTCTTCTTCGTCCTGGCTGTACTTGACGATGTCGACCTGCTTGGCGGTGAAGTACACCATCGCGCGGTTGCCTTCGGCGAAGGCTTTCATGGTCAGCAGCATGCGACGCACGTCCGGGTGGACGATGATCGGGTCAGCCGCCTTGTCCGGCGCCTTGGGGCCGGTCAGCGAACGCATCTGCAGGCGGTCGCGGGCATACTTCAGGCCACCCTGGAACGCCACTTCGGCGTGGGCCAGGCCTTGCAGCGCGGTACCCAGGCGAGCGGTGTTCATGAAGGTGAACATGCAGTTCAGGCCCTTGTTGGCCGGGCCGATCAGGTAGCCGGTGGCGGCGTCGAAGTTCATCACGCAGGTGGCGTTGCCGTGGATGCCCATCTTGTGTTCGATGGAGCCACAGGAAACGGCGTTGCGCTCGCCCACACCGCCTTCGGCGGTCGGCAGGAACTTGGGCACGATGAACAGCGAGATGCCTTTGGTGCCGGCCGGTGCATCGGGCAGGCGCGCCAGCACGATGTGCACGATGTTGTCGGCCATGTCGTGTTCACCGGCCGAGATAAAGATCTTGGTGCCGGTGACCTTGTAGGAACCGTCGGCCTGAGGTTCGGCCTTGGTGCGCAGCATGCCCAGGTCGGTACCGCAGTGCGGTTCGGTCAGGCACATGGTGCCGGTCCATTCGCCGGATACCAGCTTGGTCAGGTAGGTGTTCTGCTGCTCGGCGGTGCCGTGCTCGGAGATGGTGTTCATCGCGCCGTGCGACAGGCCCGGGTACATGCCCCACGACCAGTTCGACTCGCCGACCATTTCGCTGACCGCCAGGCCCAGCGACTCGGGCAGACCCTGGCCGCCGTGATCGACGTCATGGGCCAGGCTCGGCCAGCCGCCTTCGACGAACTGCTTGTAGGCTTCCTTGAAGCCGGTGGGGGTCTTAACGCCCGACTCGCTCCAGGTGCAGCCTTCCAGGTCGCCCACACGGTTCAGCGGGGCCAGTACCTGTTCACAAAACTTGGCGCCTTCCTCGAGGATCGCATCGACCATGTCGGGGGTGGCGTCCTGGCAAGCCGGCAGGCTCTGATAGTGCGCTTCGTAGCCCAGCAGTTCATCGCGAACGAAACGAATATCACGCAAGGGGGCTTTGTAATCAGGCATAGCGATGAACCTCTGCTGATGGATCCTTGAATAGGGAGACCGCGACATACACCGACCAGCTCTAGGCGGCTTTCGGTCAAACAGTTGTTTGAAACATACGTTTACGCCGAAACCTTGTCAAGCACCCCCATGAGGGCATTTCTGCCATGGCAGGCTACGCTCCGGCCCCGCTCGCCAGAACGCAGGCACGACAAGGCGCCCGGCATTGGGCCAGGGCGTCGAGTCAGGATGTAGGGGTAAAACCGGGGAGGTGCGAGGGCCTGCTGGCTCAGGCGTAGGTATCGATCAGCGTGCCGAGCATTTCGTCGGAGGCCTTGGCCACTTTGACACCCAGCTCGACCTGATGCTTGCCCAGGGCAAGTTCGACGGTGCTGGTGGCCAGGTCCATCTGCTGGCTGCGGTCGACCGAGCGCAGGCGTTCGGCCTGGTAGTCGCTGGACTGGCTGGTGGCAGCACGTTCGACAGTGGTGTTGGCGATCTGGCTGGCGGCCTGATCGACGCGGTTCTGGCCGCTCTGAATGGCGCCCAGGCCAGCATAGAATGCGGAACTGCCCGAGATTTCCATTTCAAACTCTCCAGGTGACGGAAGGCACAGATGACATCAATGGCCCCTATTGAAGCAGACAACCCGGCAAAAGGCCCGTCAAAAACACTAATGGCACAGTGCCCTTCAATAGACTCAGCCTAGTCGAGCAAATCCAGCTGCAGGTATGCGGCCACCGCCTCGGCGCTGGCCACCTTGAGTTTTGGCACCCGGCCCAAGCAAGGGGCCGGCAGGCGTTCGGCAAGCGAAGCCAGGTTCTCCTCCAGGCGCGAGGTGCGCGGCTCGATGATGTTCGCCACCCAGCCGGCCAGTTGCAGGCCATCGCGGGCAATCGCCTCGGCACTGAGCAGCGCATGGTTGATGCAACCCAGGCGCACGCCTACCACCAGGATCACCGGCAGCTTGAGCGCAATCGCCAGGTCCGACAGATTGGCCTGATCGGACAACGGCACCCGCCAGCCACCCGCCCCTTCGATCAGGGTGAAATCGGCGTTGTGCGCCAGCACCGTGCGCATCGGCGCCAGCAACGCCTGCACGCTCAGCGCAACACCCGCCTCGCGGGCCGCCAGGTGCGGGGCGATGGCGGGCTCGAAGGCAAAAGGGTTGAGCTGCGCATAGGGCAGCGTGAGGCTGCTTTGCGCGATCAGGGCCAGTGCATCGGCGTTGCGCAGGCCCTTGGGGGTCACCTCGCAGCCCGACGCTACCGGCTTGGCCCCAAGGGTACTCAGGCCGGCCAGACGTGCCGCATGCAGCAGGCCGGCGGCAATGGTGGTCTTGCCCACATCGGTATCGGTGCCGGCGATGAAATAGGCAGCATGCATCTCAATCCCCTTGGTGCTGCGGCTTGTGCAGTACCGCATAGACTACCTGATAGGTGGCGGGCAGTCCCTGCGGCTGGCGAAAGCGCTCGTAGGCCTGCAGCAGGCCCTGCATGCGTGCCCTGCCGGTCAGGCCGGCGGGGCGACCGGGGTTGAGGTTGTGTGCGCCCAGCGCCTTGAGCTCGTGGGTCAGGCTGCGCACATCGGGGTAATGCAGTACATGGGGCCGGGCCTCCAGCCCGAGCACCTGCAGCCCGCTGTCGGCACACAGACGCTGGTAGTGCGCCAGAGGGCGGAAGCGATTGACGTGCACCAGCCCGTCCACCGCCTGCCAGCTTTCACGCAGCTCGAACAGCGTGCCCACGCACAGGCTGGCGAACGCCAGCACGCCCCCAGGCTGCAGAACCCGCTGCGCTTCACGCAGCACCGCAGCCAGGTCGGCGCACCACTGCACCGCCAGGCTGGAGAAGATCAGCCCGGCGCTGCCATCACGCAGCGGCAGACGCTCGGCATCGCCCGCCACATGGTAATGCGCTCCCCCCAGCTCACGGGCATGCAGCAGCATGCCTTCGGCGATATCCACCGCCACACCCAGCCCTTGTGGATAACGTTGCTGCAAGTGCCGGCTGAAATGCCCGGTGCCACTGCCCAGATCGATCCAGCAACGCGGTTGCAAATCGGCGGGCAGCTGCGCCAGCAGATGAGCGCCCACCGCCCGCTGCAACGCGGCGACACTGTCGTAGCTGGCCGCAGCACGGGAAAACGAGGCCGCCACCTGGCGCTTGTCGGGCAAGGCGCCGGGCAGCCTGGGCAGGGAAAGATCAGTCATCGCCACTCTCGTGCAGGAAGGTCTTGATAAAGGTCGCCAACGCCTGGGCGTGCTCCAGCAGGAAGGCGTGGGCGCTGTCCTCGACAATGCCCACCTCGACGTCCTGCAGCAGTTCGAACAGCGCCTTGGCCGCCTCGACCGGCACCAGCGCGTCGCTGCCTGCGAACAGGTGCAACTGCGGGCCGCCGAAGTTGCTCAGCGCAGCCCGGGTATCGAGTTGCCGCAATACCTCCAGGCCCGTGGCCAGGTACAGCGGGTCGGTTGCCGGCACCCCCACCTCCAGCAACCGCGCCAGGCTGCGCGGCGCCTGCGCGCCCTGGCTGCACAGCGACTTGAAGCGCTTGAGCGTCACTTGCGTATGGCTACGGCAACCGTCGAGAAAGGTATTGAAGGTGTCGGTCGGCATGCCATGGGGCCAGTCCGCACGGGCCACGAAGCTGGCGTTGCTGCCCAGCGTCACCAGCCCGCAGCAGTGATCGCCGCGTCGCGCCGCCAGCTCGGCGGCGAGCATGCCGCCCAGCGACCAGCCTCCCAGCCAGGTGTCGGTAGGCAACGTGCGGTCCAGGTGATCCAGCCATACAGGCACGTCACTGCCATCCAGCTCCGGCAGAGGCACCAGCTCCACGTGCAGCTTGGCATCCAGGGCGCGCAAGCTCGCGGCCAGCGGCTCCAGTGCAGCGGTACCCAGGCCCCAGCCCGGCAACAGAATCAGTCGATCACGCATCAGCAGGCTCCAGCAGCGAATGGCACTCGGCCAATGCATTCAACAATAGCTGTACCTGCGCGGCGCTGTGGGCGGCGGTCAGGGTCACGCGCAGCCGGGCACTGCCGGCCGGCACCGTCGGTGGACGGATCGCCGTGACCATCAGCCCGCGTTCGCGCAACATCGCCGACAGCCGCATGGCCCTTGCGGCATCGCCGATCAGAATCGGCTGGATCGGCGTGAAACTGTCCATCAGGTGCAGGCCGATCTGCTCGGCGCCCTGACGGAACTGGCGGATCAGCGCAGCCAGGTGCTCGCGGCGCCAGTGCTCGTCACGCAGCAGTTGCAGGCTCCTGAGCGTGGCGCAGGCCAGGGCCGGTGGCTGGCTGGTGGTATAGATGTACGGGCGGGCGAACTGGATCAGGCACTCGATCAGTTCCTCACTGCCGGCGACGAATGCACCGGCGGTACCGAAAGCCTTGCCCAGGGTGCCGACCAGCACCGGTACCTGCCCCATGTCCAGGCCGAAATGCTCCACCACGCCACCGCCGTGGCGGCCCAGGGTGCCGAAGCCATGGGCATCGTCGACCATCAGCCAGGCGCCCCTGGCCTGCGCCTGGGCAGCCAGTGCCGGCAGATCGGCGATGTCACCGTCCATGCTGAACACGCCATCGGTGACCACCAGCGCATTGCCGGTGGCCTTGTCCAGGCGCTTGCCGAGGCTGTCGGCATCGTTGTGCAGGTAGCGGCTGAAGCGCGCACCACTGAGCAACCCGCCATCCAGCAGCGAAGCATGGTTGAGGCGATCCTGCAGCACGCTGTCGCCCTGCCCCACCAGCGCGGTCAACGCACCCAGGTTGGCCAGGTAGCCGGTGGTGAACAGCAGCGCGCGCGGGCGACCGGTAAACTCGGCCAGGGCCAGTTCCAGTTCATGGTGCGGCGAGCTGTGGCCGATCACCAGGTGCGACGCCCCGCCGCCCACGCCCCAGCGCTCAGCGCCTGCACGCCAGGCGTCGATCACCTCGGGGTGGTTGGCCAGGCCCAGGTAGTCGTTGCTGCAAAACGCCAGCAACGGCGTGCCGTCCACCATCACCTGCGGCCCCTGCGGGCTCTGCAGCAGGGGGCGCTGGCGATACAGCGCCGCAGCGCGCCGTTGTTCCAGGCGCGCACTCAGATCAAAGCTCATGGCGACCTCAGGCGGAGGCGGCGTCGTAGAACAGCTCGCTGCTCTTCTGCTCGATCAGCGCCTGCTCGATGGCCGCCTGGTGCACCTCGTCGGCGTGCTCTTCGCGCGCTTCAGGCTGGATGCCCAGGCGCGCGAACAGTTGCATGTCCTTGTCGGCCTGCGGGTTGGCGGTGGTCAGCAGCTTCTCGCCGTAGAAGATCGAGTTGGCCCCGGCGAAGAAGGCCAGTGCCTGCATCTGTTCGTTCATCGCCTCGCGCCCGGCCGACAGGCGCACATGGGACTGCGGCATGAGGATGCGCGCCACTGCCAGCATGCGGATGAAGTCGAACGGGTCGACGTCTTCGGCATTCTCGAGCGGCGTGCCCGCCACCTTCACCAGCATGTTGATCGGCACCGATTCGGGGTGCTCCGGGAGGTTGGCCAGCTGGATCAGCAGCCCGGCGCGGTCGTCCAGCGATTCGCCCATGCCCAGGATCCCGCCCGAACAGATCTTCATCCCGGCATCGCGCACATAAGCCAGGGTCTGCAGGCGCTCGCCGTAGGTGCGGGTGGTGATGATGCTGCCGTAGAACTCAGGCGAGGTGTCCAGGTTGTGGTTGTAGTAGTCCAGGCCGGCCTGGGCCAGGGCCACGGTCTGCTCCTGGTCGAGCTTGCCCAGGGTCATGCAGGTTTCCAGGCCCAGCGCCTTGACCCCTTTGACCATCTGCAGCACGTAGGGCATGTCCTTGGCCGACGGGTGCTTCCACGCCGCGCCCATGCAGAATCGCGTGGAGCCGATGGCCTTGGCCCGGGCGGCCTCCTCCAGCACCTTCTGCACCTCCATCAGCTTCTGTTTTTCCAGGCCGGTGTTGTAGTGGCCGGACTGCGGACAATATTTGCAATCTTCCGGGCAGGCGCCGGTCTTGATCGACAGCAGGGTCGAGACCTGAACGCGGTTGGCGTCGAAATGCGCGCGGTGAACGGTCTGCGCCTGAAACAGCAGGTCGTTGAACGGTAGCTGGAACAGTGCTTTGACTTCGGCCAGGGACCAGTCGTGACGAAGCGTTGCAGTTGTGCTGGCGCTCATGGGTGTTTCCTTGTTTAGGCTTGTACTGGCGCCGGGACAGGAAAGCCCGCCAGCGCATCACGGATAGCTCGCATAGTTAAGGAAGCGCCATGCACTGTCAACCACACCTTAAACAACTGGTTTACAACTGGCTAAATATCAACCAAACGTGTTTGCTGTGCGATGAACCTGCCCAGCAGTCACACCCCATTTGCGTGGCCTGCGAGGCCGAACTGCCCTGGCTGGAAGAATGCTGTCGAACCTGCGCGCTGCCCTTGCCGATGCGGGGCCTGACCTGCGGCCAGTGCAGCCGCCGCCCACCCGCCTTCACCCGGGTCGAGGCGCCCTGGCACTACGGCTTCCCCGTGGATGCACTGATCACCCGCTTCAAGCACCAGCGCCAATGGCCGCTGGGCCGATTGCTGGCGCAACTGCTGGGCAACTGGCTTGCCTACCGCTTTGCCGAAGACCTGCCGCGGCCCGGCCTGCTGTTGCCGGTACCGCTGGCGCGCCGGCGCCTGCGCGAACGCGGCTTCAACCAGGCTGCGATGCTTGCCCAGTGGTTGGCCGGGCAGTTGGAGATCGCCTGCGAGCCACGTCTGCTCCAACGCCCGCAAGAAACGGCGGCCCAGCAGGGGCTGACGGCCAAGGCGCGCAAGCGCAACCTGCGCCACGCCTTTGCCCTGGCCGATTCGGCGGCGATCAGGGGGCAGCATGTGGCGATCGTCGACGATGTGCTCACCACCGGCGCCACTGCGCAGGCATTGGCCAGCCTGTTGCGGGCGGCGGGTGCCACGCGGGTGGACGTATACTGCCTGGCACGCACGCCCAAGCCCGGCGGCGCTTGACTTGCGCCGGGGCGGCGGGCACTTTCTGGGCCATCCCTGCCCCGACTGCGTGCCCGCCCATGTCCCTGCCTGCCCTGTTGACCCAACATATCGTCCGTCGCCCGCAACGCATCGCCCTGCTTGCCCACATCGCCGAGCAGGGGTCGATCACCCGGGCGGCCAAGAGCGCCGGCATCAGCTACAAGGCCGCGTGGGATGCCATCGACGAGCTCAACAACCTGGCCGCCAGCCCGCTGGTAGAACGCAGCGTGGGCGGGCGCGGGGGCGGTGGGGCGAAACTGTCGCTGGAGGGGCAGCGGGTGTTGCGCCTGTACCAGAAGCTGCAACTGTTGCAGGCGCAGGTGCTGGAAGCGGCCGAAGACTCCGACGATCTCGACCTGCTCGGGCGCCTGATGCTGCGCACCAGTGCGCGCAATCAGTTGCATGGGCGGGTCAGCGCCATTCGCGCGCAGGGCCGCATCGACACCGTGGAGCTGACCCTGGCCGGGGGGCTGCGCATCGAGGCGCAGATCACCCATGACAGCACCTTGCGCCTGGAGCTGGAACCGGGCACGCCGGTGGTGGCGCTGATCAAGGCAGGCTGGCTGGAGGTGGCGATGCCCGGGCCGGCGCAGATCAACCAGTTGAGCGCCGTGGTACAGGAACTGATCGATGACCCGCAAGGGACTACCGAGGTGCGCCTGAGCCTGAGCAACGGCCAGACGCTGTGCGCATTTGCCGAGCCGCAGTGGCTGCTGGACAACCGGGTGGCGGTAGGCAGTGAAGTGGCAGTGCGGTTCTCGCCGGCGTATGTGCTGCTGGGTACGCCGCTCTAGATTATTGGGGCTGCAGCACAGCCCATCGCGGGTCAAGCCCGCTCCCACAGGTTCAGCGATTTCCTTGTGGGAGCGGGCTTGACC
>NZ_JASCPN010000057.1:0-36212 GCF_029960155.1 Pseudomonas sp. PS01300
GGGGTTGGGGATCACGAAGTCGATGATCGAGGTGGTGCCGCCGGCCAGGCCGGCGGCGGTGCCGGTGTAGAAGTCCTCGCTGGCCACCGTGCCCATGAAGGGCAGCTGCATGTGGGTGTGGGGGTCGATGCCGCCGGGCATCAGGTACTGCCCGCTGCCATCGAGCACGGTACAGCCGGCGGGGACGTCGAGGTTGTGGCCGATGGCCTGGATCAGGCCGTCTGCGCAGTACACGTCGGCCGGGTAACTCTCGTCATGGGTAATCAGGGTGGCGCCACGAATCAAAAGCGTCATCACGAAGCTCCTCGCAGGCTTGACCGGTTGCTACCGGCTCTAGATTTTTGTCGTGATCGGCGCCGGAGTAATCCTGTCATCGCCGTCAAGAATTGAATCTAGTTGGCGATCCGGGATTGGGCAAGATTATTTTTTATATGCTTATTCTGTTTTCAACTTATTGAAAAATAAGGATAAAACCTCTTTTTACGGGTTGGGAAAGGTTTCTGGCGAGTCCTGTCTTGCTTGACAGGATGCGTAAATGGTCAAGATTTCTCAGATCACCTGACCGTGATTGCCTTACCTGCACGCGCAAGACTCCGGCGCCTCATCGCGAGGTGCACATAACCAGAAAAGTGGAGCGGCCAATGCACCAGACCCGATCGCAAGTGAGCGAGCGTGACGGCTTGTTCGAGCTCGACGCCGGCACCGACGTCCTCGACAGCCCTCGCTACAACCATGACATCGCCCCGACCAAGGTGGGGCAGCGCACCTGGAACAAATGGCACATCACCGCACTGTGGGTCGGCATGTCGATCTGCGTGCCCACCTACACCCTGGGCGGGGTGCTCACGGCGTATTTCGGCCTGACGGTGGGCGAGGCGCTGCTGGCGATCCTGCTGGCCAACACCATCGTGCTCATCCCGCTGACGCTCAATGCCTTCCCCGGCACCAAGTACGGCATCCCGTTCCCGGTGCTGCTGCGCTCCTCGTTCGGCATCATCGGCTCCAACGTGCCGTGCCTGATCCGCGCGCTGGTGGCGTGCGGCTGGTTCGGTATCCAGACGATGTTCGGCGGGCTGGCCATCCACCTCTTCCTGGGCTCGTTCTGGCCGGAATGGAAGGCGCTGGGCGGCACCGGCGAGGTCATCGGCTTCATGCTGTTCTGGTGCCTCAACCTGTGGGTGGTGCTGCGCGGCGCCGAGTCGATCAAGTGGCTCGAAACCCTGTCGGCACCGCTGCTGGTGCTGGTGGGTGCCGGGCTTCTGGTGTGGGCGCTGCCCAACGTGTCGTTCAGCGAACTGCTGGCGCAGCCGCCCAAACGCCCCGAAGGCGCCAGCGTGACCGGCTACTTCTTCGCCGGGCTGACCGCCATGGTGGGTTTCTGGGCCACGCTGTCGCTGAACATCCCGGACTTCAGCCGCTATGCCCGAAGCCAGAAGGACCAGATCCTGGGGCAGATCTTCGGCCTGCCGCTGACCATGTTCCTGTTTGCCGCGCTGGGGGTGGTGCTGACCGCTGCCTCGGCCTCGCTGGTGGGCGAGACGGTGTCCGACCCGGTGAGCCTGATCGGGCATATCCAGAGCCCGCTGTGGGTGGCGTTGGCCATGGCGCTGATCATCATCGCCACACTGTCGACCAACACCGCGGCCAACATCGTTTCGCCCACCAACGACTTCCAGAACCTGGCGCCCAAGTGGATCGGGCGTACCACCGCTGTGCTGCTGACCGGGCTGGTGGGCCTGCTGCTGATGGCCCATGAGCTGCTCAAGAAGCTCGGCCTGATCGTCTCGGACGTGAGCCTGGAGTCGGTGTATTCCAACTGGCTGCTGGGCTATTCCAGCCTGCTGGGGCCGATTGCCGGGATCATGGTGGTGGACTACTTCCTGCTGCGCAAGCAGACCCTCGACCTTGCCGGGCTGTACCGCGACGACGTGTACCCGGCCTGGAACGCGACCGGCTTCATCGCCTTTGGCGTGCCGGTGGTGCTGACCCTGTTGTCGCTGCACAGCCCGGCGTTCAGCTGGTTCTACGACTTCGGCTGGTTCACCGGCTCGGCGCTGGGCGGGGTGATCTACTACGCCCTGGGCAGCCTGAAGGGCGCGCGTGCCACCAGCCTCAAACCCACCGTGTAACCCCACGGCCCGCAGAGGCCGGCCAAGCAGGAGATGCTCATGCAAACCGCTAAGGACGTTCTGCAAAGTACCCAGGCCCACATCGATGGCCAGCGCCTGTGGCAGTCGCTGATGGAGCTGGCGCAACTGGGTGCCACCGCCAAAGGCGGCGTATGCCGCCTGGCCCTGACCGACCTGGACCGCCAGGCCCGCGACCTGTTCGTGCAATGGACCGAGGCTGCCGGCTGCACCGTCAGCGTGGATGGGGTGGGCAACATCTTTGCCCGCCGGCCCGGGCGCAACCCGCAACTGCCACCGGTGATGACCGGCAGCCACATCGACACCCAGCCCACCGGCGGCAAGTTCGATGGCTGCTTCGGGGTGCTGGCCGGGCTGGAAGTTCTTCGTACACTCAATGACTTGCAGATAGAAACTGAGGCGCCACTTGAGGTTGTGGTGTGGACCAACGAGGAGGGCTCGCGGTTCGCGCCGTGCATGATGGGCTCGGGCGTGTTCGCCGAGAAGTTCACCCTTCAGGAGACGCTGGCCAAGCGCGATGCCCAGGGCGTGAGCGTGGGCGAGGCGCTGAATGCGATCGGCTACGCCGGTACCCGCGCGGTCAGTGGGCACCCGGTTGGCGCCTATTTCGAGGCGCATATCGAGCAGGGGCCGATCCTGGAGGACCAGCGCAAGACCATCGGCGTGGTGCTCGGCGCGCTGGGGCAGAAATGGTTCGACCTCACCCTGCGCGGTGTCGAGGCCCACGCCGGGCCGACCCCGATGCACCTGCGCAAGGACGCCCTGGTAGGCGCCAGTGCGGTGGTGGCGGCGGTCAATCGCGTGGCTCTGGAGCATCAGCCCCATGCGTGCGGCACGGTGGGCTGCCTGCAGGCGTACCCGGGCTCGCGCAACGTGATCCCCGGCGAGGTGCGCATGACCCTGGACTTTCGTCACCTGGAGCCGGCGCGGCTGGACTCGATGATCGCCCAGGTGCAGGAGGTGATCGCCGCGACCGCGCAGCAGCACGGGCTGACCTACACGCTGACGCCCACCGCGGACTTCCCGCCGCTGTACTTCGACAAGGGCTGCGTGGAGGCGGTGCGCAGCGCGGCGCAGGGGCTGGGCATGTCGCACATGGACATCGTCAGCGGGGCCGGGCACGACGCGATCTTCCTGGCCGAACTGGGCCCGGCCGGGATGATCTTCGTGCCGTGCGAGGGCGGCATCAGCCATAACGAAATCGAGAATGCCGACCCCAAGGACCTGGCGGCTGGGTGCGCCGTGCTGCTCAGGGCGATGCTGGCGGCGGCGCAGGCGGTGGCGCAGCGTGAAGCTGCTTAACTGCATGAAGTTGTTGGCTTATCTGATTGATATATATGAAATAAAAATCACAACTTAAAGTGGTTTCTAGGTTGTGGATGCTGGCCTCTTCGCCGGCAAGGCCGGCTCCTGCAACGCCAGTAGGAGCCGGCCCTGCCGGCGAAGGGTTCACCAGGCCCGGCAACAGCCCAGCGTTTTTTTGTCGATTGCCCGGCGCAGCCTGTATAAACTGCACGCCACCTTGCTGGTCGCTACCTGAACCGGCAGCTGAAACAAGAGAGTCGAGATGGGCGCACAGTGGAAAGCCAAGCATAGAGAAGTAGCAGCCAACGCCAAGGGCAAGATCATGGGCAAGCTGTCCAAGGAGATCCAGATCGCGGCCAAGGCCGGTGCCGACCCGGACATGAACCCGCGCCTGCGCCTGGCCGTGGAACAGGCCAAGAAGGCCTCGATGACCAAAGAGACCCTGGAACGCGCCATCCGCAAGGGCGCGGGCCTGGATGGCGACGCGGTGCAGTACCACCACGTTACCTACGAAGGCTTCGCCCCGCATCAGGTGCCGTTGATCGTCGAATGCCTGACCGACAACGTCAACCGCACCGTGGCGCAGATTCGCGTGCTGTTCCGCAAGGGCCAGCTGGGCGCTTCGGGTTCGGTGGCCTGGGACTTCAACCATGTCGGCCTGATCGAAGCCAGCCCTGAAACCCCTGATGCCGACCCGGAAATGGCCGCCATCGAAGCCGGTGCACAAGACTTCGCGGAAGGTGAAGAAGAGGGCTCGACCCTGTTCATCACCGACACCACCGACCTGGACGCGGTACAGAAGGCCTTGCCGCAACAGGGCTTCAAGGTGATCTCGGCCAAGATCGGCTACACCCCCAAGAACCCGGTCAGCGGGCTCAGCGACGAGCACATGGCTGAAGTCGAGGCATTCCTGGAAGCCATCGACGACAACGACGACGTGCAGAACGTGTACGTCGGCCTGGCGGGCTGATAACCCACTTCGCCGGCAAGGCCTGCTCCTACGCCTCTTGCAGGAGCCGGCCTTGCCGGCGGAGCACCCGTTCAACCTGCGCAAAATCCGGCCTTGCCAGCACCTGCGGCTGAACACAGCTCGCCTGCAAGTCCGCCAGTTCCTCTGACGCCTCCCCGCAACACGCCAGCAGTTCCCCCAGCAACACCCCGAACGCCCGCACCTCGATACGCTGCAATGCGTCTGCTGCAACACTGCCATCCTGCGCAAAGAACGATGCCGCGCCAAAGTCCCCGAGCACCGCGTTGCCCTGTGCATCGCACAGGATGTTGTGCGCGTACAGGTCGCCGTGGGTGATGCCGCGCTGGTGCAGGTGCGCCGCGACCGACGCGATGGCCGTCGCCAGCCGGGTTGCGGCTTGCAGGTCAAGGCACAGGTCAGGCGGGTAGACGTCTCGGGTGCAGGTTTGCAGGCTGGGCGGCCCGGCCAGGGCAGACAGGTGGGTGCCCACCAGCGCCATCAGCAACCCCGGCACCTGGTGCGGGTGGTTGGCTACCTGCCCCAGCAGCGGGATCAGGTTCGGGTGGGCGCCAGCTGCCACGCACGCCTGCATTTCGTTGAGCGGCGAGCCATCGCTGGTCATCTGGCCCTTGTACAGCTTGAGCGCCGCCTTTCGGCCCGCCACCTGCACGCGGTGAATCACCCCGGAGGCGCCCTGGCCCAGCACCTCGCCCAGCTCTAGGGCGTGCCAGTCGATGGCGTCGCACCGGCCCGGCGCCTGCGGGGCCGCAAGGCCCTGGGGCAAGGGGTTGCCGGCATACGCCAGCCACGCCAGGCGGGGCATCGTCAGCAGCCACTGGGGCAGTTCGCTCAACAGGTTGGCCGACACCCGCAGCAGTTCGAGCCGCTGGCACCGCGCAAGGCTGGCCGGCAGGGCGCACAGGCGGTTGCCCGCCAGCATCAGCTTTTGCAGCTGCTGGCAGTCGCCCAGTGCGTCGGGCAACTGTTCAAGGCAATTCTCGGTCAGCACCAGTGCCCGCAGGTTGGGGCCCAATGCGGCGGCCGGCAGGTGCGTGATGCGGTTGTTGCGCAACCCGACCATTTCCAGGCGCAGGCACTGGCCTACGCTGGCCGGCACCTCGGTGAACCGGTTGTGGGAGCAGAACAGCACCTTGAGCCGGTGCAGCCGGCCCAGGTCATGGGGCAGGCTGCTCAACGCATTGTCGCTCAGGTTGAGCACTTCGAGGCTGTCGGCCAGTTCGAAGATCTCATCCGGGAACTGCGTGAGCCCGCAGCTCAGGTCGAGGCGGGTGGCACCTGCCAGGCGGCCGCGCCTGAGGTCGTCGAGGGTGTGCATGAAGGGGCTGCAATGGCAATGAAGACGGCGGCGATGATACCCGACTTAAGTACCATGGCAGGCGCGCAATTGGCGTCCATACTCGATATTCGCCCTTTTAATAACAACAAAGTTCAGGGTTACCGATCGATGACTTACCAGCACAGCTACGACCGCTCCATTGCCGACCCCGCCGCGTTCTGGGCCGAACAGGCTGACCACCTGGCCTGGTACCGCAAGCCTGCGCAGACCCTTGTGGCCAACCCCGACGGCACCCACCAGTGGTTCGCCGACGGGCAGCTCAACAGCTGCTACCTGGCCCTCGACCACCAGATCGAGCAGGGCCGTGGCGAACAGACCGCACTGATCTACGACTCGCCCGTCACCGACACCCGCCAGACCTTCACCTTCGTGCAACTGCGCGACGAGGTGGCGCGCCTGGCCGGCCTGTTGCGCGAGCTGGGGGTGAAGCAGGGCGATGGGGTGATCATCTACATGCCGATGGTGCCGCAGGCGGCCATGGCAATGCTGGCCTGCGCCCGCATCGGCGCGGTGCATTCGGTGGTGTTCGGTGGCTTTGCCGCCAACGAGCTGGCCCTGCGCATCGACGATGCGCGGCCTGCGTTGCTGCTCACCGCCTCCTGCGGGCTGGAGTTCGACCGCGTCATCGAATACAAGCCGCTGGTGGACAAGGCCCTGCAACTGGCCACCCACCAGCCGCGCCAGGTGCTGGTGCTGCAGCGCCCGCAGGCCCGCGCGGAGCTGCGCGAAGGCCGCGATCTGGACTGGCAGGCGGCAGTGGCTGCGGCCAGCCCGGTGCCACCGGTGGCCTTGGCCGCAGGCGACCCGCTGTACATCATGTACACCTCCGGCACCACCGGCAAACCCAAGGGCATCGTGCGTGAGAACGGCGGCAACGCCGTGGCGCTGCGCTTTGCCCTGCGCCATATCTACGGCATGCAGCCGGGGGATGTGTGGTGGGGCATCTCTGACGTGGGCTGGGTGGTGGGGCACTCGCTGATCGTCTACGGGCCGCTGATGAACGGCTGCACCACGGTGTTCTACGAGGGCAAGCCGATCCGCACCCCGGACGCTGCCGCCTACTGGCGCGTGGTGGAGCAGTACCGGGTCAACGGGCTGTTCTGCGCACCCACGGCCATGCGCGCAATCCGCAAGGAAGACCCGCAGGGCGAGCTGTTCAAGCGCCATGACCTGAGCTCGCTGCGCCAGATCTTCCTGGCCGGGGAAAAACTCGACTCCAGCACCCATCAATGGCTGGAGGCGGCCAGCGGCAAGGCCGTGCACGACCACTGGTGGCAGACCGAAACCGGCTGGCCGGTGACCGCGCCCTGCGTCGGGCTGGAGGGTTGCGGGGTGCGTCCGGGTTCGAGCAACCGCGCCGTGCCGGGTTACCACGTGCGCGTGCTGGACGACGACGGGCACCTTCTGGGCCCCAACGAGCAGGGTGCCATCGTGATCGCACTGCCGCTGCCGCCCGGCTGCAGCCAGACGCTGTGGGGCGACCATGCGCGCTACCTGCAGGCCTACCTGCACAGCCACCCCGGCTATTACCACACCGGCGATGGCGGCTACCTCGACGAGGACGGTTTCGTCTACATCATGGGGCGCACCGATGACGTGATCAACGTGTCCGGGCACCGGCTGTCCACCGGCGAGATGGAAGACCTGGTGGCGCGCCACCCGGCGATTGCCGAGTGCGCGGTGGTGGGGGTGCGCGACGAAATCAAGGGCCAGGTGCCGTTGGGCCTGGTGGTGCTCAAGGACGGGGTCAGCCTGAGCGAGCAGCAGTTGCAGGCCGAACTGGTGGCCAGCGTGCGCGAGCAGATCGGCGCGCTGGCCTGCTTCAACCAGGTGCGGGTGGTCAAGCGCCTGCCCAAGACCCGCTCGGGCAAGATTTTGCGGGCGGTGCTGCGCAAGATCGCCGACCACCAGCCCTACACCCCGCCCTCGACCCTGGACGACCCGGCCGTGCTGGCCGAGATCGAAGGGGTGCTGGCCAGCCTGGCGCGGGCCAGCTGAGGGTCAACCCGGGCAGGCCACCGGGCCCAGCACATTGAGCTGGCCCAGCCGGCTGCGGGTGCGGGCCAGGTCGATGGCGCTGCCGCCCAGGCTTTCGCACAGCGAGGCCTGGCCGACCAGCACCAGATGCTTGTCCTGGTCATACAGCACGTCCACCAGGTTGATGAAGCGCTGCTGCGCCGCCATCGAGCACTGCGCCAGGTCCGGCAGGTGCTCGATCACCCAGTGGTCGTAGCGGCGCGCCAGCTCCAGGTAGTCCATCACCGCCGTGGGTTGCTCGCAGATCGCCTCGAAGCTGAAGCCTACCGCGCGCTCCTGGCTGAACAGGGCGTGCAGCGAGCGCTTGCCCACCTGCAGCCTTACCGGCGCGCCGGCGTGATCCAGGCCGGCGGCATGGCGCTGCGCCGGGCTGCCGGGCCAGAGGTAGTGACCCTGGGTGAAGCGCTGCTGGCTGCCGGAGGCCGGGTGGCTGCGGTAGTCCTGCTCGCCACCCACTTCAAGCACCTGCATGTGCGCCTCGATCAGGCGGATCACCGGTTCGAAGCGCTGGTGGTAGAGCGGGTTGGGCAGCAGCCCGGCAGGCGGGTAGTTGGAGGTCAGCAGCACGAACACGCGGCGCTCGAACAGCGCCTTGAACAGGCCGGTGATGAGCATCGCGTCGCCGATGTCGTGCACGTGGAACTCGTCGAAGCACAGCACCTGGCAGCCTTGCAGCAGCTCGTCCAGGGTCGCGCCCAGCGCATCGTCCTGCTGGCGATGGCGGAACATGCCCTCGTGCAACTGGGCGAAGAAATCGTGAAAGTGCAGGCGGCGCTTGTGCGGATGCTCCAGTGACTGGAAGAAGCCGTCCAGCAGCCAGCTCTTGCCCCGTCCCACCGCCCCGTACAGGTACAGGCTGCGCGCCGTGCCGTCAGCCAGGTGCGCGGCCTGCTCGGCCATGCAGGCGATCACCCGCTGCTGGCCGTGGCTCAAGGTATAGCCCTGCTCATCGGCCTTTCGTCGGAAGAATTCATCGACTTCAACAGCCGCCAGGCGCTTGGCCGGCGGGTGTGCACGGGCAGCCAGGCGCTGGCGCAGGGCGCGCAGCGGCGAACGGATCCAGGACGGCGGTAAGGCGGTCAATCTCAGGCTCCTTGGGGGTGCCGGGCACAGGGGCCGGCTGAGTGGGCGGCGCTAATGTACCGAATAGGGGGTTGGGCTGCCAGTCATGTCGTGCCTGGCAGGTCATGTAGGAAGGTTCTTATACGCGGCCTATACATTTCCGAGCTTGCTGGCAGGTTTTTCTTCGGCTGCTACCCTCTGGAACAGATGGATCCTGCATTGCAAGGAGGGTAACGGTGAAGGGACGCTCTCTGGCTGCGCTGCTCGGGCTGGTTGTCGCAGACGCTGCCGCCGCCGCAGATTTTCTGGTGGAAGTTCGCGTGGATGTACAGCGCGGTTGCCAGCTGGTGTACCAGACCCGCGATGCCGGCGCCCAGGCCCAGGGCCTGCTCGACTTCGGCCGTACCGCGCGCCTGGACGATCCGCAAGGCCCGCTGACCGGCGCCTTGCTGCAACAACGCCCCCCACGTCTGGAATGCAACCCCGATACGCTGTACCAGGTAAAGGTCGATGGCGGCCAGCATGGCGGCGTCGGCGAGGTGCGCTACCTGGCCAGCGACACGCCACAGGCCCGTCCCATCCCGTACCGCCTCTACCAGGACCCGGCCTGGCGCACTCCGCTGGCGGTGAACATCGCCCAACACGCACGCGTACCCGACTCGGGGTCGGTGGAACTGCCGCTGTACGCCCGCATCGACACCCTGGCCCAGGTGCCCCGTGTCGGCCATTACTCGGACTTGCTCAAGGTGACCGTCACCTGGTGACCCTGTGCGTGCTAAAGGAACTGGCAGCATGAAGACATCGCAGATTCTGTTGATCAGCCTCGGGCCCTTGCTGTTGTGTCCGATGGCCAATGCCGCCCTCAGCGGGCATATCCAGGCACGCCTGGTGATCAGCGCAGCCTGCCAGATCAGCAATGTGCCGGACGACAGCCCGGCCGGTGGCGGCCTGGGCCTGCTGGACTTCGGCACCCAGGGGCCAAGCTGGGCCCGCCCGCTGAGCGCCAACCTCGACCAGACCGGCGGCAGCGGCACCCTCCAGGTCAGTTGCAACCCCTCGGTGCGGGCCTTCACGGTGAGCATCAATGGCGGCAGCAACGATGCCAACGGCGTGCGCCGCCTGCGCAACGGCAGCGAGCTCATCCCCTACCAGCTGGCGGCCGATCCAAGCGGTGCAGTGCGCTACGGCATCGGCCAACAGCGCAACTTCTCGATCAGCAGCGCTGCGCAAATCCCCATACCGATCTACGGCGCCGTGGTGGCACACCCCAGGGCGCTGCCGGCCGGCATCTACCGTGACACCCTGATGGTGACCCTGGACTGGTAACAACAAGGAGTGACTCATGCATCCCAACGTCTCACGCATACTCTTCGCCGGGCTTGGCCTGGCCCTTGCCAGCCAGGCCCAGGCGGCCACGGTCACGGGCAATATCAACGCCACCCTGACCCTGACCGCGGCCTGTCAGGTGAACGGTTCGACCGCCACCACCGGGGTCAACTTCGGTAACCTGGATTTCGGCTCGCAGATTGCCCTGTTCACCGAGGCCAGCGCCCAGGTGATCGGCACCGGTGGCGGCGGCGCCATCAGCGTGCTGTGCTCGCCCGGTGCCACGCCGGTGGTGAAGGTGGGCGCAGGCGCGCATGACGCGGCCACCACCGGTGGCAGCCGCGCGCTGGCCATGGGCACCAACTACGTGCCCTATGACTTCTATACCGATGCCGGGCACACCAATCTGCTGGCAATCAACGGCACCATCACCCTCGCCACCAGCACCGGGGTGGCGCAGACCGTCAACCTGTACGGCCGCGCCGTGGGCAAGCCGTCGCTGCCGCCAGGGGTGTACACCGACACGGTGGCGGTCGAGCTGAGCTTCTAGGTCATGCGCCGGTTGCTCGGTGGCCTTGCGGTGCTGGCCTGGGCAGTGCCCATGCCGCTGGATGCCGCGCTCACCAGCACGCTTCAGGTCAGCGCAACGATTGCGGCAGGTTGCCTGGTGGTGGGCGGCGCCAGCAACTACGGCACCCTGGACTTCGGCACCCGTCCGGCGCTCGGCGCCGCCAGCGTGAACACCCAGCTGGCAGGCACCACGGTGACCCTGCAATGCACGCCCGGGGTGGCCCTGAAGATGAGCGTCGACGGTGGCCTGAACAACAACGGGGTACGCAACCTCAAGCGCACCAGCGGTACCTCGCTGGTGGCCTATCAGTTGTACCGCGACGCGGCCTTGTCCCAGGTGCTGGGCATCGGTCAGCTCGTGGCGGTCAGTTACAGCGATCCGACGGCGATCAAGCTGCCGGTGTATGCGCAAGCCCAGTTACCCGGCGTGTTGCCGGCGGGCACCTACACCGACGTGGTGCAAGTGGTGTTGTCCTGGTGAGTGCGCTCCCGGGGTTGTATCGGAACAAGCCAAAGGAGAGGGTGCATGGCGCTGTACGCACGTGGATGGCAAGGGATGGGCAAGTGGCTGCTGGTGGGCGCCTTGCTCGCCGCAGGGGGCGCCCAGGCGGCGACATCGGTGTTGATCTGGCCGATCGACCCGGTGCTGGAGGCCGACCAGAAGGCTGGGGCGTTGTGGTTGGAAAACCGTGGCACCACCCCGGCGAACCTGCAGGTCAGGGTGTTCGCCTGGCGCCAGGACGGGTATGACGACCAGTTCCAGCCCCAGCGCGAGATCATCGGCAGCCCGCCGGTGGCGACCATCAAGCCGGGTGAGAAACAGCTGATTCGCCTGACCCGCACCGGCCAGTCGCCGGCCGGCCAGGAACAGGCCTACCGCATCATCATCGACGAAATCCCACCCGCCCTGCCGGCCAGCGATGCGCAGACTTCCCAGGCGCAGATCCGCTTCCAGATGCGCTACTCGGTGCCATTGTTCGTCTACGGCCAGGGGCTGTGGAGCAAGCCGGACGCCGAGGGCAAGCGTGATGCAGCGGGCGTGGGCACGCCGTTGCTGAGCTGGCGACAGGTATCGCAGCAGGGCAAGCCCTTCGTCGAGATCCGCAACGTGGGGCCGGTGCATGCGCGCCTCACCGATGTGGTGATGCAGCAGGGTGCCCAGAGCAAGCCGCTGGTCGACGGCTTGCTGGGTTATGTACTGCCCGGCGCGAGCATGCGCTGGCCGGCACCTGCAGCAGCCTCGGCGGCCAGTGTGCTCAAAGGGCGCGTCAACGGGGCCGAGCCGCCCCAGACCATCAACCAGGGCCACTGAGCCCGGCGCCTCAAGGGCGCATGAAGATGGAGCAGGGGCCAGGGAGGACCCGGACATGGTGGGACGGCGTGCGTGAGTACTTCTCTGGCCTGCACCCGCAGCATGACGCTGGCGGTGCTGCTGGCGGGCAGCGCGGTCGCAGGCGAACTGCCGCCACCCCCTGCGAGTATGGAGGCTGTCGCCGATGCGCCGTTGTACCTGGAACTGGTGGTCAACCAGATGAGCAGCGCTAGCGTGGTGCTGGTGCACCAGCGGGCCGGGCGCCTGTACATGGCCACCGACGACCTGCAGGCGGCGGGCGTGCAACTGCCCGGGCAGCCCGGCCCGGAACTGGCGCTGGACGCCATCGATGGCTTGCACAGCGAGTACGACAGCCAGAACCAGCGGCTGCTGGTGCAGGTGCCGGCGGCGTGGCTGCCCAACCAGCGCATCGGCGAGCGCTCGCTGGGGCCGGCCGGCGAGGCGTTGAGCAGTTTCGGCGCCTTGCTCAACTACGACGCCTACTTCAACGACACCGATGAGGGGGGCACCTACCTGGCGGCCTGGAACGAACTGCGGGTGTTCGACAGCTGGGGCACCTTCTCCACCACCGGGCAGTGGCGCCAGCGCCTCGGCGGGGCAGGCTACGAAGGCGCCCAGGAAGGTTTTCGGCGGTACGACACCACCTGGCGCTACACCGACGAGGCGCGCCTGCTGACCTTCGAGGCCGGCGATGTGCTGACCGGCGCCTTGCCCTGGACCAGCTCGGTGCGGGTGGGCGGGGTGCAGCTGTCGCGGGACTTTGCCGTGCGCCCGGACCTGGTGACCTACCCCTTGCCGGCCTTCGCCGGTGAAGCCGCGGTGCCCTCGTCGGTGGACCTGTTCATCAATGGCTACAAGAGCGCCAGTGCCGACCTGCAGCCAGGCCCCTACACCCTGACCAACGTGCCGTTCATCAACGGTGCCGGCGAGGCGGTGGTGGTGACCACCGACGCCCTTGGCCGGCAGGTCTCGACCACGTTGCCGTTCTACGTCACCAGCAGCCTGCTGCAACAGGGGCTGGCGGACTTCTCGGTGGCGGCCGGCGCCCTGCGCCGCGACTATGCCGTGCGCGACTTTGCCTACGGCCCCGGCGTTGCGGCGGGCAGCCTGCGCTATGGCCTGACCGACTACTTCACGCTGGAAAGCCATGCCGAGGCGGCCGGGTCCCTGGGCCTGGGCGGGCTGGGCGGCAACCTGCGGGTGGGCAACTTCGGCGTGCTCAACACGGCGCTGAGCCAGAGCCGCTTCGAAGGTCGCAGTGGCCAGCAGTTGAGCCTGGGCTACCAGTACAACAACCGCTGGCTGGGCTTCAACTACCAGCGCCTGGAGCGTCATGGCGACTACGCCGACCTGTCGCTGGTCGACAGCCCGTACATCCGCCTCAGCCAGCGCAGCGAGCAGGTCACCCTGAGCCTCAACCTGCAACGCTATGGCAGCCTGGGGGCGGGCTACTTCGACGTGCGCGCCGCCGACAACTCGCGCACGCGCCTGCTCAACCTCAGCTGGAGCAAGCCGCTGTGGGGCAACAGCAGCCTGTACCTGTCGGCCAACCGCGACCTGGACGACAGCCAGTGGGCGGTGCAGGCGCAGCTGGTGGTGCCCTTCGACCTGCACGGCACGCTGGCCCTGAGCCTGGAGCGCAACCAGCAGGGCGAGAACCTGCAGCGGGTCAACTACAGCCGCGCCGTACCCGCCCAGGGCGGCGTGGGGTTCAACCTGGGCTATGCCGGCGGCGACCGTGAAACCTACCGTCAGGCCGACCTGACCTGGCGCCTGCAATCGGTGCAGTTGCAGGCCGGGGTGTACGGCAGCAGCGACAACATGACCCGCTGGGCCGACGCCAGCGGCTCGGTGGTGCTGATGGACGCCGGGGTGTTCGCGGCCAATCGCATCGACGACGCCTTCGTGCTGGTCAGCACCGAAGGCTTTGCCGATGTGCCGGTGCGCTACGAGAACCAGGTGGTGGGGCACACCGACAGCCAGGGGCACCTGCTGGTGCCCTACGGCAGCGGCTACTACCGCGGCAAGTACGAGATCGACCCGCTGGAACTGCCCCCCGATGTGCGCTCGCCGAATGTGGAGCAGCGCGTGGCGGTAAGGCGCGGCGCCGGCTACCTGCTGGAATTTCCGTTGCGCCGGGTACTGGCCGCCAGCGTGGTGCTGGTGGATGCCGGCAACAACGAACTGGCCGTGGGCAGCCAGGTACGCCACGAGCAGAGCGGCGCGCTGGCGGTGGTGGGCTGGGATGGCCTGGTGTACCTGGAGGACCTGAGCGAACACAACAGCCTGGTGGTGCAACTGGCCGGAGGCGGCAGTTGCCGGGTGCAGTTCGAGCTCAAGGCGCAGGCCGACCAGGTGCCGCTGATCGGCCCGCTGGTGTGCCAGTGAAGCGCCGGCTGACGGGGCTGCTTGCGCTGCTGGCACTGCTGACCTGCATGCGCGCCCAGGCGCTGTGCCAGGTGCTGGCAACCACGCCAGCCACTTTCGGCCTGGTCAACTCCACCCTGATACGCACCACGGTGCAGACCACCACGGCGCCCAGTGCCGGCTTGAGCTGCACCGGTTCGCTGCTGACCCTGCTGCGTTCGGATGACTCCTTCAAGGCCACCTTCACCGCCAACAACGGCACCACCGGGCTGGTGGGCCCCACCGGCGACGTCATCCTCTACACGCTGTACGCCAACAACAGCACCAGCTACCCGATCACCCGGGGCCAGCCCTACGATTTTGCGCGCAACGGCATCATCGATGCCCTGGGCCTGCTCGGCGGCACCTCGCCCAAGACCGTGCCCATCTACCTGCGCACGCAAATGACCAGCAACGTGGCGGCCGGCCTGTACCAGGAGACGTTCACCGTGGCCTGGAGCATCGACTATTGCTGGGGGCTGGGTCTGGGCAGCGCCTGCCTGGGGCGGCAGGTGTTCAACGCCACTACCACCCTGACCATCAACCTGACCGTCACCAACGACTGCCAGATCAGCTCGCCCAACATCGTGTTCGGCAGCGCGCCGGTGGTCAGCGGGTTCGCCACGGTGAGCCAGAACGTCAACCTGGCCTGTACCAAGGGCAGTGCCTACACGGTGGGGCTGGATGACGGGCAGAACGTGGCAGGCGGGCGTCGGCGCATGAAGTCCAGCGCCGGCAACTACCTGGCCTATGACATCTTCAAGAGTGGCGGGGGCGTGCGCTGGGGCAGCCTGAGCAGTGCGCGGCGCGCCAGCAGCGACGCCGACATCAACCCGGGCAACGGCAATGGCAGTGGCAGCGCGGCCGGCAGCCAGGTGTTCAACTACAACGCCAGGGTCTACACCGACCAGGCCACGCCGCCGGCCGGCGACTACCTGGACAGCGTGATACTCGACGTGCAGTTCTGAGCCGGCTGGCGCACGGTGCGCCACCAATACCCCAGTGCCAGCACATTCAACCCCGCGCCCAGCACGCATACCAGCAGCCAGCCGCCCCAGGCGTAGGCCAGCGTCGAGGCCAGCGAGCCCAGTGCACTGCCGATGGAGTAGAACAGCATGTAGGCGGCGGTGAGCCGGCTGTGAGTATCGGCCGGCAGGCGGTAGATCAGGCTCTGGCTGGCCACGTGCAGCGCCTGCAGGCCCAGGTCGAACACCACCACCCCCAGCAGCAGTGCCCACAGCGATTGCTGGGTGAGGGCGATGGCGTCCCACGAACCGATCATCAGCAGCAGCGAGAGGCCGCTGACCCGTTGCCCCAGGCCACGGTCGGCCAGCCCGCCGGCACGCGCGGCGGCCAGCGCCCCGGCGGCGCCGGCCAGGCCGAACAGGCCCACCTCGGTTGCCGACAACGACAGCGGCGGGGCGCTCAGGGGCAGTACCAGCGGGGTCCACAGCACCATGGCCGAAGCGAAGCTGAGCATCGCCAGCAGGGCCCGCTGGCGCAGCACCGGCTGCTCGCGCACCAGTTGCCACAACGACACCAGCAGCGCGCCGTAGCCAGTGTTGGGGCGCGCAGCCGTGTGTGCGGGCAGCACGCGCCACAGCAGCAAGGTCATCAGCAGGGTCAGCGCTGCCGACAGGGCGTAGATCGAGCGCCAGCCGGCCAGATCGGCCATCGCCCCGGACAGGGTGCGGGCCAGCAGGATGCCGATCACGATACCGCTGGTGACCATGCCCACCACATGCCCGCGTTCGGTGTCGGCCGATACGCTGGCGGCATGCGCCACCAGCAGTTGCGCCACTACCGCCAACAGGCCGGTCAGGGCCATGCCGACAAACAGCCAGGCGCTGCTGGTGGCCAGCGCGATCATCAGCAAGGCCAGCACCGACAGCAGCGACTGCAGCACGATCAGCCGGCGCCGCTCGAACAGGTCGCCCAGAGGTACCAGCAGTATCAGGCCCAGGCCGTAGCCCACCTGGGTCAGGGTCACCACCAGCCCCACCAGCGCCGGGTCGATGGCGAAGTCGCGGGCCATCGCGTCCAGCAGTGGCTGGGCGTAATACACGTTGGCCACCGCCAGTGCGCAGGCGACGGAGAACAGCAGGGCGAGCCACGGCGAAAGCCGGGGCGCAGGGGAGGCGGGCATGGCGATATCCTATGTGGTTGCATAATGAAACTGGTTGTATGCTGAGAGGACCGGTTTTATATTGCAACTACTTTTTTCAGCCTGCCGAGAGCGATCATGGTTCAACGTACCCGCCTGCAAGATGCCGAATGCCCGGTGGCCCGGTCACTGGACGCGATCGGTGACTGGTGGTCGCTGTTGATCGTGCGTGATGCGTTTGATGGCTTGCGCCGCTTTGGCGAGTTCCAGCGCAACCTGGGCATGGCCAAGAACATTTTGGCCTCGCGCTTGCGCCAGTTGGTGGAGCACCGGATTCTGGAGCTGGTGCCGGCGTCGGATGGCAGCGCGTACCAGGAGTACGTGCTGACCGAGAAGGGGCGCGGGTTGTTTCCCTTGATCGTGGGGCTGCGCCAGTGGGGCGAGGCGTTTTTCTACCAGCCTGGCGAGGCGCATTCGGTGCTGGTGGACCGCCAGAGCGGGGCGCCGGTGGGCCCACTGCAGCTGCGAGCGGCGGATGGGCGGGTGCTGGGGCCGGATGATTGCGTGCGGGTGGCGGGGCCGCCGCCGGCCTGACCTGCCTCATCGCGGGTCAGGCCGCTCCCACAGGGCACTGCAAGCCTTGTGGGGGCGGGCTTGAACCGCGATGGGGAGCGCTGCGGGGCGGCGGTGCGCCAGCCCCTAGCGCAGCGCTGCGACCAGCTTCGCCAAGGTGTCGATCACCGCGCTGCCCAGCGCCTTGGAGCGTCCACCCGACCAGCCGGTCACCGCATCGGGCGCGTCGTCGTGGTCCTTGAACGGCATCTCCAGGGTCAGCGACAGGCAGTCATGCGCCTGGCCCACCGCATTGCATGCCAGGGTCATGTTGGCCTGCCCAGGCTTGCTGCGCGGGTAGCCGTGGGTGGTCTGGAAGTCCCGGGTCACGCTGCACAGGGTGCTGCGAAAACGCTCCTCCAGTGCCGCGATCCGATCCGTGTAGCCCGGGTTGCCTTCGCACCCGGCCGTGAACACATGGGGTATTTCCTCATCGCCATGGGCATCCAGGAACAGGTCCACGCCATACAGCTTCATCTGCTGCTGGGCGAACAGCACCTCAGGGGTGTGTTCGATGTTCGCATCCTGCCAGGCGCGGTTGAGGTCCTTGCCCCTGGCATTGGTGCGCAGGTGCCCGGCAGCGGCACCGTCCGGGTTCATGTTGGGGATCAGGTACAGGTCGGCGACCGCCAGCAGGGCCTGCACGGTGGCATCGTTACCCTGTATGCGGTCAATCACGCCCTCCATGAACCACTCGGCCATGTGCTCGCCGGGGTGCTGCTGGGCGATGATCCACAGCTTGCGCTTGCCCGCGCCCCCGTCGCCCGCCCGCAGCAACGGGATATCGCGCCCTTCGACGCTGCGCCCGGTGGCCAGCAGTTCCACGCCCGGCAAGGCGCTGGCGCGTTCGATCAGCTGATTGTGCCGCGCGCGCGGGTAGGGCTCGAAATAGGCGAACCAGGCCTGTGTTTCGCGGGGCTCAAGGCTGAAGTGCAGGGCCTTGCCGTCGTAGCGGGTCGGCACGCGAAACCAGTTCTGCTGGTCGTAGGACGCTACCGCCTGGTAGCCCTCCCATGCGGCGCTATAGGACGACTGGCTGGCGTTGTCCAGGCTGAAGGCGTGGGTATGCCCGGGCGTCAGCCCGCTGGCCTTGAAGTGAAACCACTGGAAATGCCCGCTGTGGGTGTCGGGGCGGATGTTCAGGTGAATCCGGGACGGGTTGCCGGCATCGACGAGCAGGATGTTGCCGGCATCGAATGCGCAATCGATGCTAACGGGGGACAGCGTCACGGTCATGGCCAGGCTCCGGTAGAGTTGTTGTGCCAACCACTCTACACCCCTGGATCACGACCAGAAACCGATCGCCAGCGCCGCTGCCAACCCCAGGCCGAGCGCCACCGAGCAGCCTCCCAGCGAAACACCGGCCCAGGCCTGGCGATACCAGTGCCCATCGCCCAGTTGCCGGGCCGGTGCCAGCAGGTTGCGCCAGCGCAATTCGGTGGCATGGAACGCATGCAGGTGTTCGGGGGCGGCATCCAGCCAGCGGCGAAAGTCGATGCGCTCGCTGGCGGTGATGTCCGGGCTCTGCAGGCGCACATACCATTGCGCCGCCGCAGTGCTGGAGGCGCTGCGCACCGGCAGGGCGGCCTGCAGTACCTGGCCCATGTGCCGTTCCACGGTCGGTGCGCCGATGTCCAGGCGCTGGGCGATGGCGGCGAACGACAGTTGATCGAGACGATTGAGCAGGAACACCTGCTGTACCCGGCGTGGCAGCTTTTTCAGGCGCACGAGCAGGGCATCTTCGCCGAGGTCGGCGCTATCGTGATGGTGTTCAAGGGGCAGCAACAGACGGGTCATGTACGAGCTCCTTGCAGAAAGAAACGACTGAAGAGAAGGGGGCGTCTTCCCTGACGCTGCGACAGCTTAATCTACATGAGATTGATTCTCAAGTGCTGAATCGGCAAAGGCTTGCCTCGGGGTTACATATCGAGACATACATTTGCTATCATCGCTGCCATTCAAGCACCACCCGCCTTCATTAGCCTGAAGAGCCAAAAAAAAGACCCGGCAAAATGCCGGGTCAAAAACCGTGATTAGCCTGATGAGGAGATAATCTGAGAGTCCGACCTAAGGGCTTTCAGTTATCCAACCAGTCTCGCGACCAGTTGTTTGCAATAATAATCGTTCTCATTTTCAAGTCAAATGAATTTTCTGTTATCCAGCAAAAAATTCCGCATCGCTGTGCCTGGTCGTTGAACCACGGCCTGCCCCACCGCCGTTCCCGTTGCCCATCATCCCTCCCTTGATTGAAGCTCCTGCCGCCTGGCCTGTTCCGCGAGGCTGCGGTCCAGCAGCGCCCTGGCCATGTTGATCATGTGCATCACCGAGAAGGCCATGTCCCGTGAGTTGCCTTTGAGGTTGTCGGCCGACTCGTAGGCGCTGGCTGCGGCGCAGCGCAGCATGCTCGAGGCGTGTTCGGTGGCCGCTTCGGCCGAGAGGTCCTGGCGGGCGATGAACAGCTGGTCGTCCGTGTGGCTGACCGTAGATGGGGTAGGGTTGAGGTAATAGTCCAGTGCGCGGCGTGCCGCTTCGCTGTCCAGGTCGTTGAAAGGGGGTGGGGTCATGGGGCTGCCTTCCTTGTAGTGAGTAGGAAAAGATTACCCTTCAATCCTAAGTACATGTTGTATTGCATTCCATCGCTTAAATACTACAGAGTATGTATTGAGTCGCTGCTGTCAGTCCGTATCGTGCCAGCGATGAAAAAATGGAATGAACTGGCGAAAGCCAGAATGCGCGAGCTGGGCCTCACGCAGGAGAAACTGGCCGAACGCCTCGGGGTGACCCAAGGTGGCGTTGGCCATTGGATTCGGGGAAGGAACAACCCACCGCTGGCCACCATCGACGAAATCCTGCGGATACTGGGCATGGGGCGCATGGGCGTGGTCTGCGACGACGCCGTCGCGGAGCCGTCCGGGGTCTATGCCACACCGGCGCTGGGTGCATTCCGCTACCCGCTGTCGGACTGGGAGCACCTGGCCGAGCCTGTCGAAGGCGCGCCGACCGTGCTCAGCGACCACCTGGCCGATGGCCCGTGCTACTGGCTGACGGTGGAAGGTGACGCGATGAATTCGCCCATGGGCCTGAGCGTGCCGGCGGGCATGATGGTGCTGGTGGACAGCGGTCGAATTGCCGAGATCGGCGCGCTGGTGATCGCGCGCCTGCCCGGCAATCCTGTCGCGGTGTTTCGCCAGCTGGTCGAGGAGGGTGGTCAGCGGTACTTGCAGCCGCTCAATCCCACCTGGCCCAAACTGACGTGGGAGGAGGGCACCGAGGTGCTCGGTGTGGTGGTGCAGGCGTCTATCCGGCTGGGCTGAAAAGCGTCGCTGGCAAGCCGGCCCACACAGGGTTTCATGGCGCCCACAAAACCCTGTGCAGGTGCAGTGCCGTCAGCCTTCCTGAACCTCCAGCTCCACCAGCGCGGCCCCTTCGCTGACCATCTCGCCTTCCTGGCAATACAGCGCCTTGACCGTCCCCGCCTGGGGTGCGCGGATGCTGTGCTCCATCTTCATGGCCTCCAGCACCACCAGTTGCGTGCCGGCCTCGACCGCCTGACCGACCTCCACCAGTACCCGCACGATGCTGCCGTTCATGGGCGCACTCATGCCGCCCTGGTGCGCATGGCCGGCGTCCGCCTCGGCAATCGGGTCGAAAGCGCTTACCCCGTGCAGCTCGCCATCCCACTCCAGATACAGCGTTTGCCCACGGCGCACGGCCAGGTGCCTGCGCCGCACGCCTTCGTGCTCGATCACCAGGTGCTCGCCGTCCATGCGCGCGGACACCGACCCGGGGTTCAGGCTCAGTGCCCGGTCTTCGCCATTGCAGCGCAGGTGCAGGGCGGTCTGCGCCGGTACGCCCGGCCTGAAACCGGTGGCGGCTGCCCACGGCGAGTGCCGGTCATCAGCGCGCACGCAGGCGGGGCGCGATTGCTGTAAGGCCTGCCCGGCAGCCTGCCAGAACGCTGTCGGCAACGCGACGGGGGCGGGCAGCAGTTGATCCTGATAGCGCGGGATGAACCCGGTATCCAGTTCGGCCTCGGCGAAGGCGCGGTGGGCCAGGATGCGGCGCAGGAAGGCGATGTTGGTCTTCAGGCCGCCAATGGCGAAGCTGTCGAGCATCGCCAGCAGGCGCAGGCGTGCCTGCTCCCGGTTCTCGCCCCAGGCAATCAGCTTGCCCAGCATCGGGTCGTAGAACGGCGAGATGCTGTCACCTTCGCACACGCCGCTGTCGACCCGGCGCCCTTCGCCCGGCGCCGACTCGCGGTACAGCGCCAGGTGCCCGGTGGCCGGCAGAAAGTCGTTGGCCGGGTCCTCGGCGTACAGGCGTACCTCGATGGCATGCCCGTGCAGCGGCACCTGGTCCTGCGTCAGCGGCAGCGCCTCGCCGCACGCCACGCGGATCTGCCAGGCCACCAGGTCCAGGCCGGTGATCGCCTCGGTCACCGGGTGCTCCACCTGCAGGCGGGTGTTCATTTCCATGAAGAAGAATTCGCCGCGGGCATCGAGCAGGAACTCGACCGTGCCTGCGCCCACATAGCCGATGGCCTGGGCCGCACGTACCGCCGCCTCGCCCATGGCCTGGCGCTGCGCCGGGCTCAGGCCGGGGGCCGGGGCTTCCTCGACCACCTTCTGGTGACGACGCTGGATCGAGCAGTCGCGCTCGTTCAGGTACAGGCAGTTGCCATGCTGGTCGGCGAACACCTGGATTTCGACGTGACGCGGCTTGAGCACGTACTTTTCGACCAGCATGCGTGCATCGCCGAACGACGACAGCGCTTCACGCTGGGCCGAGGCCAGGGCTTCACCCAGCTGGCTTTCCTGCTCGACCACCTTCATGCCCTTGCCACCGCCACCGGCGGTGGCCTTGAGCAGTACGGGGTAGCCGATGCGCTGGGCGGCCGCGCGGAAGGTCTCCAGGTCCTGGGCTTCGCCGTGGTAGCCAGGCACCAGCGGTACCCCGGCCACTTCCATCAGCGCCTTGGCCGCCGACTTGCTGCCCATCGCGTCGATGGCACTGGCCGGCGGGCCGAGGAAGATCAGCCCGGCTTCTTCGATGGCCCGGGCAAAGCCTGCGTTCTCAGACAGAAAGCCATAGCCCGGGTGTATCGCCTGGGCGCCGCTGGCCTTGGCCGCGGCAATCAGCCTGGGGATGTCCAGGTAGCTCTCGGCCGCCTTGGCGCCACCCAGGTCAACCCGGATATCCGCTTCGCGGCTGTGCCGCGCATCGCGGTCGATGGCGCTGTGCACGGCCACGGTGGTCAGGCCCATGGCCTTGGCGGTGCGCATCACGCGGCAGGCGATCTCGCCACGGTTGGCGACCAGCAGGGTGGTCAGCAGAGGGCGGCTCATGGGCGTGGCTCCTTGTCCGAAGCGGGGGTTTGCCAGGCTGGCGTGCGTTTTTCGAGGAAGGCGCGCAGGCCCTCCTGGCCTTCGGCGCTCACGCGGATACGCGCAATGGCGCCTTCACAGTAGCGGCGCAGGGCAGGGGTGAGCTCACCATTGCCCACTTCGCGCAGCAGCTCCTTGCTGGCGCACATGGCCTGCGGGCTGTTGAGCAGCAGGTTGTCGACCCAGCGCTCGACCTCGGCATCCAGGTGCGCGGCCGGGCAGGTTTCGGCCAGCAGGCCCAGTTCGCGGGCCCGCTCGCCGCTGAAGCGTTCGGCGGTCAGGGCATAGCGGCGGGTGGCGCGCTCGCCCATGGCCTGCACCACGAACGGGCTGATCACCGCCGGCGCCAGGCCGATGCGCACTTCAGACAGGCACAGCTGCGCGTCGTCGGCACCGATGGCCATGTCGCAGCAACTGATCAGCCCCACGGCACCGCCGAAGGCTGCGCCCTGGACCACCGCCAGGGTCGGCACCTTGAGCCGCGCCAGGTTGTACATCAGCTCGGCCAGCTCGCGGGCGTCGTCCAGGTTGGTGTTGTAGTCCAGCTGCGCCGACTGCTGCATCCAGGCAAGGTCGGCGCCGGCACTGAAGTGCCGGCCGCGCCCGCGCAGCACCATGAAGCGCAGGCTGGCGTCGTTGCCGATCTGGTCGATGGCCATGATCAGTTCGCGGATCATCTGCGCGTTGAAGGCGTTGTTCTTGGCCTCGCGGCTCAGCCACAGGGTGGCGAAGCCGCGAGAATCGCGAATCAGTTCAAGGGTAGAGAAGTCGCTCATCGGTCACATCCGGAAAATGCCGAAACGGCTCGGTTCGATCGGGGCATTGAGGGCTGCCGAGAGGGCCAGGCCGAGAATCTCGCGGGTTTGCGCAGGGTCGATGACGCCGTCGTCCCACAGCCTTGCGCTGGAATAGTAGGGGTGGCCCTGGTGTTCGTACTGGTCCAGGATCGGCTGCTTGAGCTGCGCCTCGTCCTGCGGGCTGAAAACCTGGCCGCTGCGCTCGCTCTGTTCGCGCTTGACCTGGGCCAGCACGCCTGCGGCCTGTTCGGCGCCCATCACGCCGATGCGCGCGTTGGGCCACATCCACAGAAAGCGCGGGTCGTAGGCACGCCCGCACATGCCATAGTTGCCGGCACCGAAGCTGCCGCCGATGATCACGGTGAACTTGGGCACCTGGGCACAGGCCACTGCGGTCACCAGCTTGGCGCCATGCTTGGCGATGCCGCCGGCCTCGTACTTCTGGCCCACCATGAAGCCGGTGATGTTCTGCAGGAACAGCAGCGGGATGCCGCGCTGGCAGGCCAGCTCGATGAAGTGCGCGCCTTTCTGCGCGGCCTCGGCGAACAGGATGCCGTTGTTGGCCAGAATCGCCACCGGGTAGCCGTGCAGGTGGGCAAAGCCGCACACCAGCGTGGTACCGAACAGCGCCTTGAACTCGTCGAACAGCGAGCCGTCCACCAGGCGCGCGATCACCTCGCGCACATCGAACGGCTGCTTGGCATCGGCCGGCACCACGCCGTACAGCTCGTCGGCTGCGTACAGCGGGGCGATCGGGGTGCGCACCTGAAGCTGGCCCAGCTTGCGCCAGTTGAGGTTGGCCACGCAGCGCCGGGCGATGGCCAGGGCGTGTTCGTCGTTGTCGGCATAGTGGTCGGCCACGCCGCTGACCTTGCAGTGCACGTCGGCACCGCCCAGGTCTTCGGCGCTGACCACCTCGCCGGTGGCGGCTTTGACCAGCGGCGGGCCGGCCAGGAAGATGGTGGCCTGCTGGCGCACCATGATCGCCTCGTCGGCCATGGCCGGCACGTAGGCACCGCCGGCGGTGCACGAGCCCATCACCACGGCGATCTGCGGGATGCCCTGGGCGCTCATGGTGGCCTGGTTGAAGAAGATGCGGCCGAAGTGCTCGCGGTCGGGGAACACCTCGTCCTGGCGCGGCAGGTTGGCGCCGCCAGAGTCCACCAGGTACACGCAGGGCAGGCGGTTCTGCTGGGCGATGGTCTGGGCGCGCAGGTGCTTCTTGACAGTCAGCGGGTAGTACGAGCCGCCTTTGACCGTGGCGTCGTTGGCCACGATCATGCACTCCACGCCCTCGATGCGGCCGATGCCGGCGATCACGCCGGCGGCAGGCACGTCTTCGCCGTACACCTCGTGGGCGGCCAGCTGGCCGATCTCCAGAAACGGCGAACCCGGGTCGAGCAGGCGGTCGATGCGGTCGCGCGGCAGCAACTTGCCGCGTGAGGTGTGGCGCTCCTGGGCCTTGGGCCCGCCGCCCTGGTGCACGCTGGCGAGCAGGTCACGCAGGCCTTGCACCTGTTCGAGCATGGCCGCGCTGTTGAGCGCGAATTCGGGCGCGCGGGGGTTCAACTGAGACTTCAGAATCATCGTGGCTCCTGGCGCAGCTTCAAGCGGCAAGCTCCAAGCTGCAAGAGTGGGTCTGCGTTATGGCGGCGTTGCCGCTGAGCGCCTCAGCGCGTCTCGTTGAACAGCTCGCGACCGATCAGCATGCGCCGGATCTCGCTGGTGCCGGCGCCGATCTCGTACAGCTTGGCGTCGCGCAGCAGGCGGCCTGCGGGGAACTCGTTGATGTAGCCGTTGCCGCCCAGAATCTGGATTGCCTCGAGGGCCATCTGGGTGGCGCGCTCGGCGGTGTAGAGGATCACCCCGGCGGCGTCCTTGCGGGTGGTCTCGGCGCGATCGCAGGCCTGGGCCACGGCATACAGGTAGGCGCGGCTGGCATTGAGCTGGGTGTACATGTCGGCGATCTTGCCCTGGATCAGCTGGAACTCGCCGATGCTCTGGCCGAACTGCTTGCGGTCGTGGATGTAGGGCACCACCAGGTCCATGCACGCCTGCATGATCCCGGTAGGGCCGCCGGAGAGCACCACACGCTCGTAGTCCAGGCCGCTCATCAGCACCTTCACGCCACCGTTGAGCTGGCCGAGGATGTTCTCCTGGGGCACCTCGACGTTGTCGAAGAACAGCTCGCAGGTGTTGGAACCGCGCATGCCCAGCTTGTCGAACTTGTTGCTGCGGCTGAAGCCGGCCCAGTCGCGCTCGACGATGAACGCGGTGATGCCGTGGGGGCCCTTTTCCAGGTCGGTCTTGGCGTAGATCACGTAGGTGTTGGCGTCGGGGCCGTTGGTGATCCAGGTCTTGCTGCCGTTGAGCACGAAGCGGTCGCCGCGCTGTTCGGCACGCAGTTTCATCGACACCACGTCGGAGCCGGCGTTGGGCTCGCTCATGGCCAGGGCGCCGATGTGCTCGCCGCTGATCAGCTTGGGCAGGTACTTGGCTTTCTGTTCGGCGGTGCCGTTGCGGTTGATCTGGTTGACGCAGAGGTTGGAGTGGGCGCCGTAGGAGAGCGCGACCGAGGCCGAGCCGCGGCTGATTTCTTCCATGGCTACCACGTGGGCCAGGTAGCCCAGGCCCGCGCCGCCGTATTCTTCGCTGACGGTGATGCCCAGCAGGCCCATGTCGCCGAACTTGCGCCACATGTCGGCGGGGAACAGGTTGTCCTGGTCGATCTGCGCCGCACGCGGGGCCAGCTCGGCTGCGACGAACGCCTGCACCTGGTCGCGGAGCATGTCGATGGTTTCGCCCAGGGCGAAGTTCAGGGTCGGATAACGCATGCTGGCACCTTTCTTGTCGATTGTTCTTTGAGTTGCGTGGTGGTTGACCCGCGATCGAGGCGCTGCGATCTGTCACCTTTACGTTAACGTAAACCCCACACCGAACACTGTCAATCTCCCCATGACCTTTACGTTAACGTTAATTTGCGCCACATTAGGTCTCGCGTGAATCAGCACCCACAACAATCACAATACGGGGTCGTCATGAATCAACCGAGCTACACCCAGGGTCGCCAGGACAAACCGCTGCTGGCCATGACCATCGGCCAGGCCCTGGACAACACCGTGGCGCGCTTTGCCGAGCGCGAGGCACTGGTGGTACGCCACCAGCAACTGCGCTACAGCTGGCGCGAACTGGCCGACAGCATCGACCTGCATGCCCGCGCCCTGATGGCGCTGGGCCTGAAGACCGGCGACCGCCTGGGTATCTGGGCGCCCAACTGCGCGCAGTGGTGCATCGCCCAGTTCGCCACCGCCAAAATCGGCGTGATCCTGGTCAACATCAACCCGGCCTACCGCACCAGCGAACTGGAATACGTGCTGCGCCAGTCTGCCTGCCAGTGGCTGATCTGCGCCGGCACCTTCAAGACCTCCGACTACCATGCCATGCTCGGCGAACTGCTGCCGGAGCTGGCGCACCAGGCGCCAGGCCAGCTCAATGGCGAGCGCCTGCCCGACCTGCGCGGGCTTATCAGCCTCGACGACGCGCCGCCGGGCGGCTTCCTGCCGTGGGCGGCGCTGGCCGGCATGGCCGAGCAGGTCGCCCCGGCCGAGTACCAGCAGCGCCAGCAGAGCCTGCAGTTCGACCAGCCGGTGAACATCCAGTACACCTCCGGCACCACGGGCTTCCCCAAGGGCGCGACCCTGAGCCACTACAACATCCTCAACAACGGCTACATGGTCGGCGAGAGCCTGGGCCTGACCGAGCATGACCGCATGGTGATCCCGGTGCCGCTGTACCACTGCTTCGGCATGGTCATGGGCAACCTGGGCTGCATCACCCACGGCACCACCATGATCTACCCCAACGACGCCTTCGACCCGCTGCTGACCCTCGAGGGCGTGGCCCGCGAGCGCGCCACCGTGCTGTACGGGGTGCCGACCATGTTCATCGCGCTGCTCGACCAGCCGCGGCGCGGTGACTACGACCTGAGCAGCCTGCGCACCGGCATCATGGCCGGCGCCACCTGCCCGATCGAAGTGATGCGTCGGGTGATCGACCAGTTGCACATGGGCGAGGTGCAGATCGCCTACGGCATGACCGAGACCAGCCCGGTGTCGCTGCAGACCGGCCCGGACGACGAGCTGGAGCTGCGCGTGACCACGGTGGGGCGCACCCAGCCGCAACTGGAGAGCAAGATCGTCGACGAACACGGCTGCATCGTGCCGCGTGGCACCATCGGCGAACTGTGCACCCGCGGCTACAGCGTGATGCTGGGCTACTGGGGCAACCCGGCGGCCACCAGCGAGGCGATCGACCCGGCGGGCTGGATGCACACCGGCGACCTGGCGAGCATGGACGAGCAGGGCTACGTGTGCATTGCCGGGCGCAACAAGGACATGATCATTCGCGGTGGCGAGAACATCTACCCGCGCGAGCTGGAGGAGTTCTTCTTTACCCACCCGTCGGTGGCGGACGTGCAGGTGATCGGCATTCCGGATGAGCGTTACGGCGAGGAGATCGTGGCGTGGATCAAGCTGCACCCTGGGCACAGCGCCACCGATGGGGAGCTGCAGGCCTGGTGCAAGAGCCGCATCGCGCACTTCAAGACGCCGCGACATTTTCGTTTCGTCGAGGAGTTTCCGATGACGGTGACCGGCAAGATCCAGAAGTTTCGCATGCGCGAGATCAGCATCGAGGAGTTGTGCAACCGTTGAGCTCGGCGTTTCAGCCATCGCGGGTCAAGCCCGCTCCCACAGGTATCGCGCATTTCTGTAAACCACCGCACTCCTGTGGGAGCGGGCTCGACCCGCGATGGGCACACCGCAGTGCAACTGCCGGATCCCGGTCTACGCTTGCACCTTCACCGGCGGCTCTTCACTGGGCGGGTCGCCCACGGGCTCCTGCTCCTTGGGCGGCTCAGGCTCCTTCTCGGGCACCGGTGGTGGCAGATTGGGGTCATCGATATTCGGATCGGGCGTTTCAGCAGGAATAGGAATATTCATGGGCCTAACCTCACATAAAGGGCTGTTCAAAGGCTGACCCATTCTTCGACCGTGGCCGCGCCGCATCGCTCATTTTTTATTGAACCCCCACGCCTGCCATTGCTCTGAACCTTACCGTCACAGCGTAACGGAGCGATGTTCGATGACCCGCGATGAGCCTTTCAGCACCGATGAAACCAGCGAGCACACCCTGACCCTGGCCAGGGCGCTGCTGCTGCCGCGCATAGTGATCGAGAACACCGAGCCTGTGCTCGACGCCGGCCAGCATGCGGTCAAGGGCACCGTGGGCGAACAGGTCACCGTTACCAGCAAGGTCTTCGCCGACGGCCACGACGTGCTGGCCGTGCGCCTGAGCTGGCGCCGCCTGCAGCACCCCAACTGGCACGAAGTGCCCATGACGCTGCTGGGCAACGACAGCTGGGAGGGGCGCTTCACGGTCAGCGAGGTGGGCCGCCACCTGTTCATGATCGAGGCCTGGATCGACCAGTACGCCAGCTACTGCTACGAGCTGGAGAAGAAATTCGCCGCCGGCGTCGACGTAGGCCTGGAGCTGGAGGAAGGCCGCCGCCACCTGATGCAGAGCGCCGAGCGCAGCAGCGAGCCGCTGCGTGCGCAACTGGAGGCGGTGGCCCTGCAACTGGCCAGCCTGCCTGCCCAGGCCGGTGTCGAGCTGCTGCTGCACGACGACACCCGCGCCCTGATGGGCCGCGCCGACCACCGTGCCTACCTCAGCCGCAGCGCCGAGTTCCCCCTTGAGGTGGAGCGCGAGCGCGCACGCTTTGCCAGCTGGTACGAGCTGTTCCCGCGTTCGGTCACCGACGACCCGGCCCGCCACGGCACCTTCAACGACGTGCATCAGCGCCTGCCGATGATCCGCGACATGGGCTTTGACGTGCTGTATTTCCCGCCCATCCACCCCATCGGCACCCAGCACCGCAAGGGCCGCAACAATGCCTTGCAGGCCGGCCCCGACGACCCCGGCAGCCCCTACGCCATCGGCAGCGCCGACGGCGGGCACGAGGCCATCCACCCGCAGCTGGGCAGCCGCGAAGACTTCCGCCGGCTGGTGGCCGCCGCCGCCGAGCATGGTCTGGAAATCGCCCTGGACTTCGCCATCCAGTGCTCCCAGGACCACCCCTGGCTCACCGAGCACCCGGGCTGGTTCAGTTGGCGCCCCGACGGCACCATCCGCTATGCCGAGAACCCACCGAAAAAATACCAGGACATCGTCAACGTCGACTTCTATGCCGCCGACGCGGTGCCAGCCCTGTGGCTGGCCCTGCGCGACGTGGTGCTGGGCTGGGTGCAGGAGGGCGTGACCCAGTTTCGCGTGGACAACCCGCACACCAAGCCGCTGCCGTTCTGGGAGTGGCTGATCGCCAACGTGCGCAGCCAGCACCCGCAGGTGATCTTCCTCGCCGAGGCCTTCACCAAGCCGGCGATGATGGCGCGCCTGGGCAAGGTAGGCTATTCGCAGAGCTATACCTACTTCACCTGGCGCAACACCAAGGCCGAGCTGCAACAGTACTTCGGCGAACTCAACCAGCCGCCGTGGTCGTACTGCTACCGCCCCAACTTCTTCGTCAACACGCCGGACATCAACCCGTTCTTCCTGCACGACTCCGGCCGCCCGGGCTTTCTGATTCGCGCAGCGCTGGCCACCATGGGCTCGGGCCTGTGGGGCATGTATTCGGGGTTCGAGCTGTGCGAGGCGGCGGCGATACCGGGCAAGGAGGAATACCTGGACTCGGAGAAGTACGAGATCCGCCCGCGCGACTACACCCAGCCCGGCAACATCATTGCCGAGATCGCCCAGCTCAACCGCATCCGCCGCCAGCACCCGGCGCTGCAGACCCACCTGGGCATCCGCTTCTACAACGCCTGGAACGACAACATCCTGTACTTCGCCAAGGGCGATCCGGCCAGCGGCAGCCTGATCCTGGTGGCCGTCAGCCTCGACCCGCACAACGCCCAGGAGGCGCACTTCGAGTTGCCGCTGTGGGAGCTGGGCCTGGAGGACGACGCCGAAACCTTCGGCGAAGACCTGATGAGCGGCCATCGCTGGAGCTGGTACGGCAAGACCCAGTGGATGCGCATCGAACCCTGGCACCAGCCGTTCGGCATCTGGCGCATCACCCCGGCCCGCTAGCCCCCCGCCAACCAGAAGGAGTCGTACATGGCGAAGAAAGCCCGCCCAGCCACGTTCATCAACGACCCGCTGTGGTACAAGGACGCGATCATCTACCAGGTGCACGTCAAGTCGTTCTTCGACTCCAACGGCGACGGCATCGGTGATTTTCCCGGCCTGATCGCCAAGCTCGACTACATCGCCGAGCTTGGGGTCAACACCCTGTGGCTGCTGCCGTTCTACCCCTCGCCACGGCGCGACGACGGCTACGACATCGCCGCCTACAAGGCCGTGCACAGCGACTACGGCACCCTGGCCGACGTGCGACGCTTCATCGCCGAGGCGCACAAGCGCAACCTGCGGGTGATCACCGAGCTTGTCATCAACCACACCTCCGATCAGCACCCGTGGTTCCAGAAGGCCCGGCGCGCAAAGCCCGGCTCCAGGGCGCGGGACTTTTATGTGTGGTCCGACACCGATACCAGGTACGACGGCACGCGCATCATCTTCCTCGACACCGAGCACTCCAACTGGACCTGGGACCCGGTTGCCGGCCAGTACTTCTGGCACCGCTTCTACTCGCACCAGCCCGACCTCAACTTCGACAACCCGCAGGTGCTCAAGGCGGTGATCGGGGTGATGCGCTACTGGCTCGACCTGGGCGTGGATGGCTTGCGCCTGGATGCCATCCCGTACCTGATCGAGCGCGATGGCACCAACAACGAGAACCTGCCCGAAACCCACCAGGTGCTGAAGAAGATCCGCGCCGAAATCGACGCCAACTACCCCGACCGCATGCTGCTGGCCGAGGCCAACCAGTGGCCCGAGGACACCCAGCTGTACTTCGGCGAAGGGCAGGGCGACGAGTGCCACATGGCCTTTCACTTTCCGCTGATGCCGCGCATGTACATGGCGCTGGCCCAGGAAGACCGCTTTCCGGTCACCGACATCCTGCGCCAGACCCCGGAGATCCCGGCCAACTGCCAATGGGCGATCTTCCTGCGCAACCACGACGAGCTGACCCTGGAGATGGTCACCGACCGCGAGCGCGACTACCTGTGGAACTACTACGCCCAGGATCGTCGCGCGCGCATCAACCTGGGCATCCGCCGGCGCCTGGCACCGTTGCTGCAACGCGACCGGCGCCGGGTCGAGCTGCTGACCAGCCTGCTGCTGTCGATGCCGGGCACCCCGACCCTGTATTACGGTGACGAGATCGGCATGGGCGACAACATCTACCTGGGCGACCGCGACGGCGTGCGCACGCCGATGCAATGGTCCATCGACCGCAACGGCGGCTTCTCCCGCGCCGACCCGGCACGCCTGGTGCTGCCGCCGATCATGGACCCGCTGTACGGCTACCAGTCGGTGAACGTCGAGGCCCAGGCCAGCGACCCGCATTCGCTGCTCAACTTCAACCGTCGCCTGCTGGCGGTGCGCAAGCAGCAAAAGGCCTTTGGCCGCGGCAGCCTGACCATGCTCTCGCCCAGCAACCGCCGCATCCTGGCGTATGTCCGCGAATTCACCGGCAGCGACGGCAAGGGCGAGACCATTCTGTGCGTGGCCAACGTGTCCCGCGCCGCCCAGGCGGCAGAGCTGGACCTCTCGGCCTATGTCGACCAGGTGCCGGTGGAGATGCTCGGCGGCAGCGCGTTCCCGCCGATCGGCCAACTGCCGTTTCTGCTGACCTTGCCGCCCTATGGCTTCTACTGGTTCCTGCTCGCGCCCAGGGACCAGATGCCCAGCTGGCATGTGCAGCCCGCGCAGCCGCTACCGGAGTTCACCACCGTGGTGCTCAAGAAACGCATGGAAGAGCTGCTCGAATCACCGTCGCGCGACACCCTGCAAGACGCCATCCTGCCGCAGTACCTGCCCAAGCGCCGCTGGTTCGCGGGCAAGGGCGCCGCGCTGGAAAAGGTGCGCATCGCCTATGGCGTGCGCTTCGGTGCGGCCACCAGCCCCGTGCTGCTCAGTGAAATCGAGGTCGACAGCGGCGGGCAGACCAGCCGCTATCAGTTGCCGTTCGGCCTGATCGGCGAAGACCAGCTGACCAGCGCATTGCCCCAGCAACTGGCCCTGTCACGGGTACGCCGGGGGCGCCAGGTGGGCCTGATCACCGATGGTTTCGTGCTCGAAAGCTTCATTCGCGCGGTGCTGGCCGGCTTTGCCGATGGCACGCGCCTGAGCTGCAGCGACGGCGAGTTGCAGTTCCAGGCCACCGAGCAGCTGGCCGCCCTGGAGCTGGGCGACGAGCCGGCGGTGCGCTACCTGTCGGCCGAGCAGTCCAACAGCTCGGTGGTGGTAGGGGGCAGCCTGGTGCTCAAGCTGATCCGCCGGGTCAATGGCGGCATCCACCCCGAGCTCGAGATGAGCGCCTACCTCACTGCCGCCGGCTACCCGAACATATCACCGCTGCTGGGCTGGCTGAGCCGGGTGGACGCCACCGGGCAGCCGCACCTGCTGATGATCGCCCAGGGCTACCTGAGCAACCAGGGCGACGCCTGGGACTGGACCCAGAACACCCTGGAACGCGCGATTCGCGACGAAATGGAACCCGGCATCCAGGCCCCGCAGGCCCATGCCGATGCCTTGCAGGAGCTGCAGGCCTTTGCCGCGCAGCTGGGCCAGCGCCTGGGCCAGATGCACCAGGTGCTGGCCGCGCCCACCCAGGACCCGGCGTTCAAGCCGCGGGTGAGTAGCGCGCGCGATGGCAAGGCCTGGGGCAAGCAGGTCAGCGCCCAGCTCAACCAGGCGTTCGACCTGCTGGAGCAGCACCGCGATGAGCTGGATGCCGACAGCCAGGCGCTGGTCGACGACCTGGGCAAGCAGCGCAAGGGCCTGCTCGAACAGGTCAGCGAACTGGCCATGCAGGCGGTCGGTGGCGTGCTGATACGGGTACACGGCGACCTGCACCTGGGCCAGGTGCTGGTGGTGCAGGGCGATGCCTATCTGATCGACTTCGAAGGCGAGCCGGCGCGCCCGCTGGAGGAGCGACGCGGCAAGCACAGCCCGTACAAGGACGTCAGCGGCGTGCTGCGTTCGTTCGACTATGCTGCTGCGATGGTGTTGCGCAGCGCGTCGGGGGTGGACGTCTCGCCGCCGGCCCGCCAGGCCCGTCAGCGCGTGGCGCGGCGCTACCTGCACCAGGCCCGGCATGCCTTTGTTCAGGCCTACGATCTGGCCACCGCCGACCTGCCGCACGCCTGGGAACAGCCCGGCGGGGCACGCGCGGCGCTGGACCTGTTCAGCCTGGAAAAGGCTGCCTACGAAATTATGTATGAAGCCGAGAATCGCCCGAGCTGGTTGGCCGTGCCCTTGCATGGCCTCCATGGGCTTGTCAGTACGTGGGGAGAATGAATGAGCGCGCACAAGCGGGAACAGGCTGGGTTGGGCACAAGGGATATCGATGACCTGGTCAATGCCAGGCACGGCGACCCGTTCGCGGTGCTCGGGCCGCACCCGGATGGCGCGGGCGGGCAGTGGATACGCGCCTACCTGCCCGATGCCCTGAGCGCCCGGGCGCTGGCCCGTGACAGTGGGCAGGTGCTGCTGGAGCTGGAGCAGGGCAGTGTGCCCGGGCTGTTCAGCGGGCGGTTGCAGCAACCGCAGGCGTACGACCTGCACATCAACTGGGCAGGGGGCGAGCAGGTCACCGAAGACCCCTACAGCTTTACCCAGTTGCTGCTGGGCGAGATGGACCTGTACCTGTTCGCCGAAGGCAATCATCGCGACCTGGCCAAGGTGTTCGGCGCGCAGCCCGCACAGGTGGACGGCATCGACGGGGTGCGCTTTGCGGTGTGGGCGCCGAATGCGCGGCGGGTGTCGGTGGTCGGTCACTTCAACAACTGGGACGGGCGCCGCCACCCGATGCGCAAGCGCGTGCCCAGCGGTGTGTGGGAGCTGTTCATCCCGCGCCTGCAGGCCGGCGAGACGTACAAGTACGAACTGCTCGGGCCCGACGGCATCCTGCCGCTCAAGGCCGACCCGCTGGCACTGGCCACCGAGCTGCCGCCCAGCACCGCCTCGAAGGTGGCCGCCGCGCTGGGCCATGTGTGGCAGGACCAGGGCTGGATGCGCGTGCGTGCGGCGCACCAGGCCACCAACGCGCCGCTGTCGATCTACGAACTGCACGCCGGTTCCTGGCAATGCGAGCTGGATGAAAGCGGTGAAGTGGCTCGCTACTACAACTGGCGCGAACTGGCCGAGCGGCTGGTGCCCTACATCCAGGAGCTGGGCTTCACCCATATCGAGCTGATGCCGATCATGGAGCATCCGTTTGGCGGCTCGTGGGGCTACCAGCCGTTGTCGATGTTCGCGCCCACCGCGCGCTATGGCACGGCCGAGGATTTCGCCGCGTTCATCGACGCCTGCCACCAGGCCCACATCGGCGTGATCCTCGACTGGGTGCCGGCGCATTTTCCCACCGACGAACATGGGCTGGCGCAGTTCGACGGCACCGCACTGTATGAGTACGCCAACCCGCTGGAGGGCTTCCACCAGGACTGGGACACGCTGATCTACAACCTGGGGCGCAACGAGGTGCACGGCTTCATGCTGGCTTCGGCATTGCACTGGCTCAAGCATTTTCACATCGACGGGCTGCGGGTGGATGCGGTGGCCTCGATGCTGTACCGCGACTACTCGCGCAAGGCCGGCGAATGGGTGCCCAACCGCCACGGCGGGCGCGAGAACCTGGAGGCCATCGATTTTCTGCGCCACCTCAACGACGTGGTGGCCCAGGAGGCGCCGGGGGCGCTGGTGATCGCCGAGGAATCCACCGCCTGGCCGGGTGTCAGCCAGCCGACCCAGCAGGGCGGCCTGGGTTTCAACTACAAGTGGAACATGGGCTGGATGCACGACACCCTGCATTACATCCAGAACGACCCGATCCACCGTGCGCATCATCACAACGAGATGAGCTTCGGCCTGATCTACGCGTATTCCGAGCATTTCATCCTGCCGATTTCCCATGACGAGGTGGTGCACGGCAAGCACTCGCTGATCGACAAGATGCCGGGCGACCGCTGGCAGAAGTTCGCCAACCTGCGCGCGTACCTGGCCTTCATGTGGTGCCATCCGGGCAAGAAGCTGCTGTTCATGGGCTGCGAATTCGGCCAGTGGCGCGAGTGGAACCATGATGCGGAACTGGACTGGTACCTGTTGCAGTACCCCGAGCACAAGGGTGTGCAGTCGCTGGTGGCCGACCTGAACCGGCTGTACCGCGACCAGAAGGCGCTGCATCAGCAGGACTGCGTGCCGCAAGGGTTCCAGTGGCTGATCGGCGACGATGCGCGCAACAGCGTGTATGCGTGGCTGCGCTGGAGCGCCGAGGGCGAGCCGTTGCTGGTGGTGGCCAACTTCACGCCGGTGCCGAGGGAGGGTTATCGCATCGGGGTGCCGTTTGGCGAACAGTGGGTGGAGGTGCTCAACAGCGATGCCCAGGTGTATGCCGGGTCCAACTACGGCAACCTCGGGGCGGTGAACAGCGAGGCGTTGCCCAGCCATGGGCAGCCGCTGTCGCTGGCGGTGAACCTGCCGCCACTGGCGGTGCTGGTGCTGCGCCCGGCTTGAGACCTTGGGCCTGCTGCGCAGGCCATTCGCGGGTCAAGCCCGCTCCCACAGGGATTGCAGTGTTTTCAGGAACTGCACTGCACCTGTGGGAGCGGGCTTGACC
>NZ_JASCPN010000058.1:0-35771 GCF_029960155.1 Pseudomonas sp. PS01300
GCTCCTGGTAGGAGCCGGCCTTGCCGGCGAGGGGTATCAGCCCTTCACATTCCCCGGCAGCGCCGGCAGCTTGCTCAGGTGCAACGCCACCAGCAGTGCGATCACCAGCAGGCTGCCGATGAACAGCCCGATGCCGTTCCACCCACCGTAATGCCAGAACACCCCGCCTGCCGTGCCCGCCACGCTCGACCCCGCGTAATAGCTGAACAGATACAGCGAAGAGGCCTGCCCTTTGGCCGTGAGCGCACGCCGGCCGATCCAGCTGCTGGCCACCGAATGCGCGCCAAAGAAGCCGAAGGTGAACACCAGCATGCCGACGATCACCAGCACCAGGGGCGAGAACAGCGTCAGCAGCAACCCACCGAACATCAGCAGGATGCTCATCCAGAACACCTTGCGCCGCCCCAGCTTGTCCGACAGTGCGCCGATCTGCGCCGAGCTGTAGATGCCTGCCAGGTACACCACCGACAGCAGCCCCACCAGCGCCTGGCTCATGTGGTACGGCTCGGCGAGCAGCCGGTAGCCGATGTAGTTGAACAGCGTGACGAAGGCGCCCATCAGCAGAAACGCTTCCAGAAACAGCCACGGCAGCCCGGCGTCGCGAAAGTGCTGGGTGAAGCCGTTCAGCAGGCTGCGCGGGTTCATCGAGCGTGCACTGAAGTTGCGCGACTCGGGCAGGATCCTCCAGAACACTGCCGCCGCGACCAGTGCCAGGCCGCCGATCACCAGCATCGCGGTGTGCCAGCTGACGAAGTCGATCAGTACCCCGGTGATCAGGCGCCCGCTCATGCCGCCGATGGCGTTGCCGCCGATGTACAGCCCCATGGCCAGGCCGATGTGCTGCGGATGAATCTCTTCGCTCAGGTAGGTCATGGCCACCGCCGCCAGCCCGCTCAGCGACAGGCCCACCAGGGCACGCATGGCCAGCACGCCGTGCCAGCTGGGCATCAATGCGCTGGCGATGGTGCACAGCGCGGCGCAGAACAGGGCTAACACCATCACCGGCTTGCGCCCGACGCGGTCGGAAATCGGCCCGGTCACCAGCAGCCCGAACGCCAGCAGGCCGGTCGACACCGACAGCACCAGGCTGCTCTGGGCGGCATTGATGGAGAACTCGTGGGACAGCAGCGGCATCATCGGCTGCACGCAGTACAGCAGGGCGAAGGTGGCAAAGCCGCCACAGAACAATGCCAGCACCGTGCGCATGAACGCAGGGGTGCCTTTCTCGATCCAGCTTTCGTTCAGGGGGGCGGCGGTGTTCGCCGGGGCAGGGGGCAGCTCATGGGCAACAGCAGTTTTCACGGGGACCTCGAAAGGGGCACGGCCTCGCAGGCAGTGAAAAAAGCATATAGCTGGCTATTGATCTTTTCCAATATATTGTTCGACCTGTTTAAGAGGTTTTACGACCTATTGGAGTTGCCATGGAACTGCGCCACCTTCGCTACTTCATCGCCGTGGCCGAAGAGCTGCATTTTGGCCGTGCCGCACAACAACTGGGCATCTCTCAACCGCCGCTGAGCCAGCAGATCCAGGCCCTGGAGCAGGAGCTGGGTGCACGCCTGTTCGAGCGTACCAACCGACGGGTGGCGCTCAGCGAAGCCGGCCGGCTGTTTCTCGACGAGGCGCGCCAGGTGCTGGCGCAGGTCGACAAGGCCGCCGACGTGGCGCGGCGTGCCCAGCTCGGCGAGCTGGGCGAGATGAAGATCGGCTTCACCTCCTCGGCGCCGTTCAACTCCAGCATCCCCAAGGCCATCAATGCGTTTCGCCAGCGCTTCCCGGCGGTGCACCTGAACCTCAAGGAAATGAGCAGCCGCGACGTGGTGGATGCCTTGCTCGACGAGTCCATCGAGGTCGGCCTGATGCGCCCGATGAGCGTGCCCGATGGCGTGGTGATCACCGAACTGTTCCGCGAGCCGCTGGTGGCGGTGCTCAATGCCGCGCACCCGCTGGCCCAGGGCAACGAGCAGGGCCTGCCGCTGGCGGCCCTGGCCCAGGAGCCGTTCGTGTTCTTCCCGCGCAGCTACGGCAGCGGCCTGCACGCGCAGTTGCTCAGCCTGGCGCGCTCGGCCGGCTTCAGCCCGCACTTTGCCCAGGAGGCAGGCGAGGCCATGACCATCATCGGCCTGGTATCGGCGGGGCTTGGGGTGTCGGTGCTGCCGGCGTCGTTCAAGCGCATGCGCATCGACGGGGTGGTGTACCGCACCTTGCTCGACGCCGACGCGGTGACAGCGGTATGGCTGGCGCAGCGGCGCGAGGACGTGTCGGCGATGGCCCGGGCGTTCACCGAACTGTTGATCCGCCAGGCCCAGACGCAGGGCTGAAAGGCACTGGCTAAACCGGCGCAACCCTCACATACTCGGTAGTTCCTTTCACATGGAGGTCTGTTCATGCGGCGCGTGGTGTTCAATCAGAAAGGTGGCGTGGGCAAGTCGAGCATTGCCTGCAACCTGGCGGCCGTCAGTGCCAACGAAGGCTATCGAACCCTGTTGATCGACCTGGACGCCCAGGCCAACTCGACCCAGTACCTCACCGGCCTGACCGGCGAGGACATTCCCATGGGCATTGCCGACTTCTTCAAACAGACCCTGTCCTCGGGGCCGTTCGCCAAGAAGAACAAGGTCGACATCTATGAAACCCCGTTCGACAACCTGCATGTGGTGACCGCCACGGCAGAGCTGGCCGACCTGCAGCCCAAGCTCGAGGCCAAGCACAAGATCAACAAACTGCGAAAGCTGCTGGACGAGCTCTCCGACGATTACGACCGCATCTACCTGGACACCCCGCCTGCGCTGAACTTCTATGCGGTTTCAGCGTTGATCGCCGCTGATCGCGTATTGATCCCCTTCGACTGCGACAGCTTCTCGCGTCAGGCGCTGTACGGCCTGCTGGCCGAGATCGAAGAGCTCAAGGAAGACCACAACGAGGGCCTGGAAGTCGAGGGCATCGTGGTCAACCAGTTCCAGGCGCGGGCCAGCCTGCCGCAGCAGATGCTCGACGAACTGATTGCCGAAGGCTTGCCGGTGCTGCCGGTGTACCTCAACAGCTCGGTGAAGATGCGCGAGTCCCACCAGGCCAGCCTGCCGCTGATTCACCTGGAACCGCGGCACAAGCTGACCCAGCAGTTCGTCGAACTGCATACGCTGCTGGAAAACGCCTAGACCCCCTGGCTGCGCAGCCATTCCAGCAGTTGCTGGAGTGGGAAGGCGCCGCTCTGGCGCGCCACTTCGCGGCCGTTCTTGAACAGGATCAGGCTGGGGATGGAGCGTATGCCCAGTTGCCCGGCCAGTTGCTGATTGGCTTCGCTGTCGAGCTTGGCCAGGCGGCAGCGTCCGGCCAGTTGGCCGGCGGCCTGTTCGAAGACCGGGCCGAACGCCTTGCAGGGCCCGCACCAGTCGGCCCACACATCGATCAGCAATGGCAGGTCGCCCTTGATCTGGCTGGCGTAGTCGCCCTGTTTCAATTCGAATGGCTTGTGCAACAGCACCTCACCCTTGCAGCGCCCGCACTTGGGTGCGTCCCTCAGGCGTGCGGCGGGGATGCGGTTGAGGCCGTTGCAGTGGGGGCAGGGGATGTGGAGGGGGTCGGTCATGGTGGGAGTCCGGATGCGTCAGGTGATGTTGGGTATCTGGAGGTGATGAGGGTGGATTGCAAGGTGCCATAGCCTGCCAGATAAGCCAGCGATGCTGGCGAAGAGGCTGTAATGGTTTAGCATGCGGCCTTTCTGAACAGGCCAGGGACAGACCGATGGATTGCCAGCATTCACCGCACATTCGTGTATTCGTCGACAGAAAGAAGAACGGAGAACCGGTGTTCGAAAGCGTGCCGGTGCGCGAAGTGGGCGAACATACCTATGAACTGCTGTCGTCGCCGGGGCTGGCGCTGAACATGGCGCGCGGCGACATCATCTGCACGGCCATCCCCGATCAGCATGTCGAGGTGGTGCGCCGGGGTGGCAATTTTTGCATTCATATCTACGCCAACGAGTTGCCCCAGGATGCCGTCGACACGCTGGAAAGCGAGGTGCAGACGTTGCTGGGCGGCACGCTGGATGGTCGCTACAAAGGCAACCTGACGCTGGCAGTGCCGGCGAGCAATGGGTTCGAGGCGATTCGCCCGGTGTTCGACCGGTTTCGGGAGGCGACGGGGGTGCAGTGGTATTACGCCAACATCTACCAGAACCTCGATGACGACGAGGATGAGACGTTGCTGAACTGGTGGGTCGACAACTGAAGCTGCGAGCGCTGCGCGCTCTATCGCGGGTCAAGCCCGCTCCCACAAGAACACCGCAGTACCTGTGGGAGCGGGCTTGACCCGCGAAGCAGGCGCTGCGATCTCAGGATGAACAACTGATCTCCAGATGCTTGCCCCACTCGGGTGGGCGTTCGGCATAGGCCTGCATCCCCGGCTGTTCCTCGAACGGCCGTGTCAGCACCTGGTGCAGGCGTCGCACTTCCTCGTAATCCCCGCCTTCAGCCGCCTCGATGGCACGCTGCGCCAGGTAGTTGCGCAGAATGTACAGCGGGTTCACCGCGTGCATCCGCGCGCGCCGGCCTTCGGCATTGCCCGGCTCCTGGCCCAGGCGCGCCAGGTACTCCACCGCCCAGGCATCGAACCCGGCCAGGTCGACGAAATCGTCGCGCACCACCCGCACGGCCTGCGCCGCCGGCTGATCACCCAGCTTGCGGAAGAACAGCGTGTAGTCCACAGCGCCCTTGTTCATCAGCCCCAGCAAGCGCTCGACCAGCGCCGAATCGTCATCGCGCGCCTCGGTCAGCCCCAGGCGTCGACGCATCAGGTCCAGGTAATGGGCCTGGTACAACGGCAGGAACAGCCCCAGCGTTTCCTTCAGCGCCTCGACGCTGATGAACGGCGTCAGCGCCTGGGCCAGCGCGCTCAGGTTCCAGTGTGCGATCGGCACCTGGTTGCTGAAGCTGTAGCGCCCCTGGTCGTCGGAATGGTTGCAGATGAAGCCGGCATCGAAGTCGTCGAGGAAGGCAAACGGCCCGAAGTCGAAGGTGATGCCCAGGATCGACATGTTGTCGGTGTTCATCACCCCGTGGCAGAAACCATAGGCCTGCCAGCGCGCAATCAGCTCGGCATTGCGTTCGACGATGGTACGGAACATTGCCAGGTACGGCTCGGGCTGCTCGCGGCACTCGGCAAAGTGCAGGTTGAGCACGTGCTCGGCCAGCTCGCGCTGCTGCTCGGGTTGGCGGGTGTAGTAGAAGTATTCGAAGTGGCCAAAGCGCACATGGCTGGGCGCCAGACGCAGCACCATCGCCGCGCGCTCCTGGGTATCGCGCCACACCGGCGTGCTCGAGCCGATCACGCACAGCGCGCGGCTGCTGGGGATGCCCAGCGCGTGCAGGGCCTCGGAGGCGAGGAACTCGCGGATCGACGAGCGCAGCACCGCACGGCCATCGCCCATGCGTGAATACGGCGTCTGCCCGGCACCCTTGAGGTGCAGGTCCCAGTGCTCGCCGGCATCGTTGTACACCTCGCCCAGCAACAGCCCGCGACCGTCACCCAGGCGCGGATTGTACGAACCGAACTGATGCCCCGAATACACCATCGCCCGCGGCTCGGCCTCGGCCCACAGCTTGTGTCCGCTGAACAGCTCGGCGAACACCGGGGAATGCGCCTCGGTAGGGTCCAGGTCGAGCAGTGCCATGGCCGCGTCGCTGGCCACGACCAGGCGCGGCTCGGCAATCGGCTCGGGCAGCACGTGGGTGGAGAACGCATCTCCCAGGCGGGCGAAGCGGTTGTCGAAGGTCAGTTCGTCGAGGGATTTCAACGGCCATCTCCTGGCGCATCGGTGGGGGGCTCGGGCAGCACGGTCTTGTTCGGCGCTTCGACCGGTACCATCTTGTACTCCTGGCCCTGCATGTTCTTCAGGTACACCTCCATCTGGCGGAACGAGATGTTGATGTGCTGGCGCTTGAATTCCTTGTTGATGTAGCGGTTGATCTCGTCCAGTACCGGGTTGCGGTCGCCCAGGTCACGCACGTGCATGCGCAGTTCGTGGTCCAGGGTACTCTCGCCGAAGTTCAGGAAGTACACGATCGGTGCCGGCTCCTTGAGCACCCGCGGGTTCTCGTTGGCTGCCTGCAGCAGCAGGGTGCGTACCAGGTCCAGGTCCGAGCCGTAGTCCACGCCCAGCTTGAGGGTGACGCGGGTGATGGTGTCGGTCAGCGACCAGTTGATCAACTGGCCGGTGATGAAGGTCTTGTTGGGGACGATGATGTCCTTGCGGTCGAAGTCGGTGATGGTGGTGGCGCGGATGCGGATCTTGCTCACCGTGCCCGACAGGTTGCCGATGGTGATGGTGTCGCCGATGCGCACCGGGCGCTCGAACAGGATCATGATGCCGGAGATGAAGTTGGCGAAGATCTCCTGCATGCCGAAGCCCAGGCCCACCGACAGCGCCGCCACCAGCCATTGCAGCTTGTCCCAGCTGACGCCGAGGGTCGACAGCGTGGTGACGAAGCCCACCCCGGCAATCACGTACGACAGCAACGTGGTGGTCGCATACGCGCTGCCCTGGGCCAGGTTCAGGCGTGACAGCACAAGCACCTCGAGCAGCCCCGGCAGGTTGCCGGCCAGGGCGAAGGTGATGCCGATGATCACCAGTGCCCCGAGCAGGTCGCCCAGGCTGATCGGCACCATGCTCATGGCCGCGCCGCTGCCGCTGGTGTACTCGTACAGGGTGATGTTGTCGAGATAGGCGAACACGCTGATCAGGTCGGCCCACACCCAGTACAGCGCGGCGATGAAGCCGCCCAGCAGGGCCAGGCGGATCAGGCGCAGCGACTGCTGGTTGACCTGCTCGATGTCCAGGGTCGGCTCCTCGACGATCACCTCGCCATCGAGCCCTTCCTTGGTGGCCTGGCGCTTGCTCAGTGCGCGCTGGTAGGCCAGGCGCCGGGCGGCCACGGCCAGGCCGCGCACGAAGGCTGCCTCGATCACCAGCCAGAACATCAGCAGGTACAGGGTGTCGATCAGGCGGTCGGTGAGCTTGAGTGCGGTGTAGTAGTAGCCAAAGCACACGGCAATGAACAGCGCCACCGGAAGCGCCGTGAACGCCACGCCCACGGCCTTGCGAAACAGCGAGGTATTGCGGTGCGCGGGGCTGCTCAGCAGCAGGCGGCTGAGCAGCCAGGCCATCAGTGCGTAACAGGTCAGTACTACACCGATGCCGAGCACGTCGTCGGCCAGCGCCGAGGGCTGGTGCTCGGCCACCGCCACCACGCCGACCAGCGCCAGTACCACGCTGCCCAGGCGGCGGATCCAGCCGCGCAAGAACTCGACCTGGGCCTTCTCCCAGCGAAAGTGCAGCTCGGCCACGCCGCCGGGCGCCAGAATCCGGTAGGCGGTGTAGAACACCAGCCAGGCCTGGGCGATCTGCCACAGCGCGGCGCCCAGGTTGGCGTTCTGGCCGCGGGCGTCGATCTGCAGCGCATAGCCGCACAGCGCCAGGCCCAGGCTCAGCGGCATCGCCAGCAGGATATTGATCAGAATGGCCTGGGGCGTGTGCCACTGGCTGTCACGCTTGAAGTGGCCCACATCCTGGTGAACCTTGTTCAGCCGCGCATACAGGTACTTGCGCCGCCACAGCAGGGCGCCGATCAGCAACAGCAGCGGCAGGAACAGCAGCGGGCGCTGCGTCAGGCCGTCGGCCAGTTCGTTGATGCCCGACCCCCACGGCAGGCTCACCACCTGCTTTTGCAGGCGTTCGGGCACGCTGCGCAGCCATTCGAAGTCCAGCGGCTTGTTGCTGGGGATCCAGAACATCTGTTCGTCGAGGGTGCCGCGCAGGTTCTGTGCGGTGCTCAGCAGCTGCTTCTGGTTCAGTTGCAGGGTGATGGATTCGTTGAGCAGGGCGCTCAGCTCGCGGTTGAGCCGCTCCAGCAAATCGCTGCGGGTGATCGCCACCTCCAGCAGGGCCTTGCGCAACTGTGGGGTGACGCTGTCGGGCGGCTGGGTGGCCAGCAGCTTGTCGACGTAGCTGCTGGGGCTGCTGATCTGCTCGCGCTGCTGGTTGACCTCGAACTGGTACAGGCGAATGTCGGCGATCTGGTCGGCCAGGTCGCGATCGACCTTCAGGTGCGGCAGGGCCTGCTTCTGCTTGTAGAGGATCTTGGACAGCAACAGGCTGCCCTTGAGCACGCTGATCTGTTCGTCCAGTGCCTGGTCGGCCTGGGTCAGGCTGTCGAGCTGCTGCTTGGTCTGCAGGTTCTGCTGGGTCAGCTCGTTGAGGCGGTCGGTGCTGCGCAGCAGGTAGTCGGACAGCTTCAGGTTGGTGGCGCTTTCGGTGGCCAGCACGCTGCTGCCGCCGGCCTTCTGTGCCTCGATGGACTGTTCGGTGACGGTCTGCTGCGACTGCGCCAGGCGCTTCTGGTTGATCAGCGTCTGCAGGTCCTGGATCTCCTGCTCAAGGCGTGTGGCGCGCTCGATCAGCAGGTCGTGCTGGCTGTTGCCCAGGTCTTGCAGCAGGCTGTTGCCGGCCAGTTCCTGGCGGCGCAGCAGGGTCAGCGCGTTGAGCGAGGCGAGTTCGGCATTGAGCTGGTTGCGCTGGTCGGCCGAGAGGCTCTTGCCGTTGTCCTTGCCCAGCTTGAGGATGCTGTTGATCTGCTGGGTGCGGGTCTGGTTGCTGCTGATCTCGGCCTGGGCGCGCTCGGGGCGGGTCTGGGAGTTGATGATCAGGCTGTTGGCTTCGGACAGCGCCTTCTGCAGCTCGCCCTGCTGGGTGGTGCGCTCGGACAGCAACTGCTCCAGCTGCGGCACGCCCATGCTGGCGTAGCGCTGCGCCACGGGCAGGGTCTTGGTGTCCTTGAGCCGGGTCAGCTCGCGCTGGTTTTCGCTGGTCTGGCGCGGGGCGTCGGCCAGTTGCTGCTTGAGCGCGGCCAGGCGCTTGTCGTAGTCGTCGCGCGAGGCCAGCAGGCCAAGGGTCTGCTCCAGCACTTGCTGCAGGGCCTTCTGGTCGGCCTCCGGCAGCTTGCGCTCGGCGATCTTGTCCAGGCTGTGCTGGACGCTTGCCGTGGTGGGGGGTTCCGCCGCCTGGGCGAAGGAGAGGGACAGGCACAGCCCGAGCAGGGCTGCGCTAACAACAGTGCGCAGGGACATAGGCAGACGTCGTAGAACCGGGCAGAGAATCGAAGTTTAAAGGAACAACCCGGGGCCGGGTCGAGAACCTTCGGGGAATTTGATACCCACTTTGAGGATCTTGTTCCCTTCCATCAGCGCAACGGTCCACAGGGTGTTGTTCCATTCGATCTGGTCGCCCACCACCGGTGCGCCGCCGACCTTCTGCTCGATGAAGTGCGCCAGCGGCTGGTGCGGGTCCTGGCCGTCGAGCTGCAAACCGTACAACGCCGCTACAGCCCCCAGTTCTGCGTCACCTTCGAGCACGAAGTCGCCGAAGAAACGCAGGTCCAGGCCGCGTTGCGGCGCCTGGCTGAACAGCTTGCCCAGCGCCGGCAGGTTGTGTTCGTGGCCGATCACGCACAGCAGGTCGCCAACTTCGAGGGTGGTACTTCCCGACGGATGGAGCAGTTGCTGGCCGCGAAACAGGGCAGCGATACGCGTGCCTTCGGGCATTTTCAGCTCGCGCAGGGCGGCACCGATGCACCACTTCTCCGCACCCAGGCGATACACGAACAGCTCCCACTCGCTGGTGATGTGCACTTCCAGGGCCGAGCGCGAGATCGGCGCCGGGTCGGGCGGCACGGTCACCTTGAGCAGGCGCGCCACCCACGGCAGGCTGGTGCCCTGCACCAGCAGCGACACCAGTACGATGAAGAAGGCCAGGTTGAAGTACAGCTGGGCATGCGGCAGCCCGGCCATCAGCGGGAACACCGCAAGGATGATCGGCACCGCGCCGCGCAGGCCGACCCACGAGATGAACACCTTTTCGCGGCCATGGAAGGCCTTGAATGGCAGCAGGCCGATCATCACCGACAGCGGCCGCGCGAACAGGATCATCCACAGCGCCAGGCCCAGGGCCGGCAGCGCGATGGGTAGCAGGTCGTGGGGCGTGACCAGCAGGCCCAGCACCAGGAACATGCCGATCTGGGCCAGCCAGGCCATGCCGTCGAGCATGTGCAGGATGCCGTGGCGGCTGCGGATCGGCCGGTTGCCCAGTACCAGGCCACACAGGTACACGGCCAGGAAGCCGCTGCCGTGCAGGGCGTTGGTGAGCGCGAACACCACCAGGCCGCCGCTGATCACCAGGATCGGGTACAGGCCGCCGGCCAGGTTCATGCGGTTGACCAGCTGCAGCATCAGCCAGCCGCCGCCCAGGCCCAGCAGGCTGCCGATGCCGAATTCGCGCACCAGGTGGCCGAGCAGGCCCCAGTGCAGGCCGTTCTGGCCGCTGGCGATCATCTCGATCAGGGTCACGGTGAGGAACACCGCCATCGGGTCGTTGCTGCCCGACTCGATTTCCAGGGTGGCCGTCACCCGCTCGTTGAGGCCCTTGCCGCCCAGCAGCGAGAACACCGCGGCGGCGTCGGTGGAGCCGACGATGGCGCCGATCAGCAGGCCCTGCATCAGGCTCAGGTCGAACAGCCAGGCGGCGGCCAGGCCGGTGAGGCCGGTGGTGATCATCACCCCCACCGTGGCCAGCGAGAGTGCCGGCCACAGGGCCACGCGGAAACTCGAGACGCGGGTGCGCAGGCCGCCGTCGAGCAGGATCACGGCCAGTGCCAGGTTGCCCACCAGGTAGGCGGTCGGGTAGTTGTTGAAGATGATGCCGCCGCCGTCGACGCCGGCAACCATGCCCACTGCCAGGATGATCACCAGGATCGGGATGCCCAGGCGCGAGGAGAGTGAACTGACCAGGATACTTGCACCTACCAGCAATGCGCCGATCAAGAACAGGCTATTGATGGTGGACGCATCCAAAGGCAGTACTCCAGGGGGGATTGCAGAAAGAGGCGCGACTTGCTTTTTGCCTGACTTCAGCTAGCAGGTCGCGTGCCAAGGATTCTAACCTGTGAGGTTGGCGGGCTGTAAAGCGATTATCGCGGGCACAAAAAAAGCACCGCAGGGGTGCTTGATCTGCTGTGAATGTACCGCCCCCATCGCGGGTCAAGCCCGCTCCCACAAGGATCACATTGGTCTCTGTGGGAGCGGGCTTGACCCGCGATGGGGGTAGCAGGGTCTTAAGCCTGCGGCACCTCACGCATCGGCTTGCCCTTCACCGGTGCACCATTGGCCACATAGTACTTGGCCGTGCTGCGCGGCAATGGCTGGCGGCCACGGATCTTGTCGGCGATCTTCTCGGCCATCATGATCGTCGGCGCGTTCAGGTTGCCGGTGGTGATGATCGGCATGATCGAGGCATCCACCACGCGCAGGCCCTGCATGCCATGCACGCGGCCCTGGCCGTCGACCACCGCCATCTCGTCGATGCCCATCTTGCACGAGCACGATGGGTGGAACGCGGTCTCGGCGTGCTCGCGGATGAATGTGTCCAGCTGCTCGTCGGTCTGCACGTCGGCACCGGGGCTGATCTCGCGGCCACGGTAGGCGTCCAGCGCCGGCTGCGCCATGATCTCGCGGGTCAGGCGGATACCGTCACGGAACTCCTGCCAGTCCTGCTCGGTGGCCATGTAGTTGAACAGGATGCTCGGGTGCTGGCGCGGGTCCTTGGACTTGAGCTGGATACGCCCGCGGCTAGGCGAACGCATCGAGCCCATGTGCGCCTGGAAGCCGTGTTCCTGCACGCCGTTGCTGCCGTTGTAATTGATCGCCACCGGCAGGAAGTGGTACTGGATGTTCGGCCATTCGAATTCCGGGCGCGAGCGGATGAAGCCGCCGGCCTCGAACTGGTTGCTGGCGCCGATGCCGGTGCCCGCGAACAGCCACTGTGCACCGATGGCCGGCTGGTTGTACCAGAGCAGCGACGGGTACAGCGACACCGGCTGGGTGCAGGCGTACTGCAGGTACAGTTCGAGGTGATCCTGCAGGTTCTCGCCCACGCCCGGCAGGTCGTGCACCACAGGGATGTTCAGGCTTTCGAGCAGGGCCGCCGGGCCCACGCCGGAGCGCTGCAGCAACTGTGGCGAGGCGATGGCGCCGCTGCACACGATGACTTCCTTGCGGGCACGGGCTTCGACGCGCTCTTCGCTGGCGCCCACCAGGTAGGTCACGCCCACGGCGCGCTTGCCTTCGAACAGCACGCGGTCGCTCAGGGCATGGGTGACGATGGTCAGGGTCGAGCGTTTTTTGGCGGTGTCCAGGTAGCCGCGGGCGGTGCTGGCGCGACGGCCCTTGGGCGTCACGGTGCGGTCCATCGGGCCGAAGCCTTCCTGCTGGTAGCCGTTCAGGTCTTCGGTGCGCGGGTAACCGGCCTGCACGCCGGCTTCGACCATGGCGTGGAACAGGGGGTTGTTGCCGGCTTTTGGCGTGGTGACGCTCACCGGGCCTTCGCCGCCATGGTAGTCGTTGGGGCCGATGTCACGGGTTTCGGCCTTGCGGAAGTACGGCAGGCAGTCCAGGTAAGACCAGTCTTCCAGGCCTGGCAGCTTGGCCCAGCCGTCGTAGTCCATGGCGTTGCCGCGGATGTAGCACATGCCGTTGATCAGCGAGGAGCCGCCCAGGCCCTTGCCGCGGCCACATTCCATGCGGCGGCCGTCCATGTGCGGCTCCGGGTCGGTCTCGTAGGCCCAGTTGTAGCGTCGGCCCTGCAACGGGAAGGCCAGTGCGGCCGGCATCTGGGTGCGGAAGTCGAAGCGGTAGTCCGGGCCGCCGGCTTCCAGCAGCAATACGGTGACGCCTTCGTCTTCGGTCAGGCGGGTCGCCAGGGTGTTACCGGCCGAGCCGGCCCCGACGATGATGTAGTCAAAAACGTGGGACATGTTGCGTACCCTCATAGGCAGTGAGCAGGGGAGCGGGGGAGGCGCCCGGACCTGGCGGCCCGGGCGCGGCTACACGGGTGCTTAGAACACCGAGGCGTAGTTGCCCAGCTCGACCTGTACCGACTTGATCCGCGTGTACTGGGCCAGCGAGCTGACACCGTTTTCACGGCCGACACCGGATTGCTTGTAGCCACCGACCGGCATCTCGGCCGGCGATTCGCCCCAGGCGTTGATCCAGCAGATGCCCGCTTCCAGCTGATGGATGATGCGGTGCGCGCGGCTGATGTCGTTGGTGCAGACACCGGCGGCCAGGCCGTAGTCGGTGTCGTTGGCGCGACGGATGACTTCTTCTTCGGTCTCGTAGGAGAGGATGCTCATCACCGGGCCGAAGATCTCTTCCTTGACGATGGTCATGTCGTCACGGCAGTCGGTGAAGACAGTCGGGGCCACGAAGGCGCCCTTGGCGAACTCGCCGTCGGTCAGACGCTCGCCGCCACACAGTACGCGGGCACCTTCTTGCTTGCCCTTGGCGATGTAGCCCAGCACGCTTTCCATGTGGGCGAAGCTGACCAGCGGGCCGAAGTTGGTGTTCTCGTCCTGCGGGTTGCCGATGCGGATGCGCGCCACGCGCTCGGCGATCTTGGCTTCGAAGGCGGCTTTGAGCGAGGCCGGGATGAACACGCGGGTGCCGTTGGTGCACACCTGGCCCGAGCTGTAGAAGTTGGCCATCATCGCGATGTCGGCGGCGCGGTCCAGGTCGGCGTCTTCACAGATGATCAGCGGCGACTTGCCGCCCAGCTCCATGGTGACTTCCTTGAGCGAGGAGCTCGAGGCGCTGGCCATGACCTTCTTGCCGGTGGCGGTGCCGCCGGTGAACGAGACCTTCTCGATGCGCGGGTGTTCGGTGAGGTAGGTGCCGACGTCGCGGCCGCTGCCGGTCAGTACGTTGAACACGCCGTCCGGCAGGCCGGCTTCGGTGTAGATCTCGGCCAGTTTCAGGGTGGTCAGCGAGGTGACTTCCGAGGGCTTGAAGATCATCGCGTTGCCGGCGGCCAGGGCCGGGGCGGATTTCCACAGGGCGATCTGGATCGGGTAGTTCCAGGCGCCGATACCCACGGTCACGCCCAGCGGCTCGCGACGGGTGTACACGAACGAGCTGTCGCGCAGCGGGATCTGCTCGCCTTCGATGGCCGGCACCAGGCCTGCGTAGTATTCGAGCACGTCGGCACCGGTGACGATGTCGACGTAGCGGGTTTCGGAGTAGGACTTGCCGGTGTCCAGGGTTTCCAGTGCAGCCAGCTCGTCGTTGCGCTCGCGCAGGATGTCGACGGCGCGGCGCAGGATGCGCGAACGCTGCATGGCGGTCATGGCCGCCCAGACTTTCTGGCCGCGCTCGGCGCTTTCCACTGCGCGCTCCACGTCGGCCTGGTTGGCACGTTGCACCTGGGCGAGGACTTCGCCGTTGGCCGGGTTGATGGCGTCGAAGGTGGCGCCGCTGGAAGCGTCGACATAACCACCGTCAATGTAGAGTTTTTGCGTTTCGAAACGGGCCATAGTGTCCTCGCAAGTGCAGTGTGTGTCGGCTATCCGCGCTGTGCTCCTGCTTGTTTGGCACTCGCGACGCGCAGTGGTTCAGAGGCCGGGTCCTGTAGAGCCGGGCTGCTCTGTTTAGCCAGTTGTGAATCCATGTATTCGTAAGCGATCTGCTGCGCCTGGTCGGTATCGAAGGCATCTCCCGACAGCGCGCCGCGCAGCCACAGCCCGTCGATCAGGGCAGCCAGCCCGCGGGCCGCGCTGCGGGCTTCGGGCAGCGGCAACACACGGCGGAACTGGCAGCACAGGTTGGAATACAAGCGGTGATCGTTGATCCGCTGCAACCGGTGCAAAGACGGCTGGTGCATGCTGGCGGCCCAGAAGGCCAACCAGGTTTTCATTGCCGGGCCGTTGACCTGACTGGCGTCGAAGTTGCCCTCGACGATCACCTTCAGGTGGGCGCGCGGGGTGTCCTCCGTGAGCGCCTGGCGACGTGCCGCGACGTTGTCGATCAGCACGTTCATCAAGTACCGCATGGTCGCTGCGATCAGGCCGTTCTTGTCCTGGAAGTAGTGACTGATGATGCCGTTCGACACACCGGCCAAACGGGCGATCAGCGCAATGCTGGCGTCCCCCATGCCGACCTGGTCTACCGCCATCAACGTGGCTTCGATCAACTGCTGGCGGCGAATGGGTTGCATACCGACCTTGGGCATCTGGCAAATCTCCTCAGGCCTTCGGGCAGACGACAGGCGGCTGACTCGGCGAAGACCAGTCTATTTTGTTTTGATTGAACGTTCAATCAACAAAGAATAAGCTCTGCGACAATTCGCGCCATTGACAGGTTTTTGTGGCCCGTCACTGACGCCGATTGGCACCCTAAAAAGACGTGTAACCCCCGTAATGCAAGGCGTGCACGGGTTTAAACGAAACGTTGATCAGAATTGCCCAGCGGTGTCGCACCGTTCGGCGGGCCCTCGGATCGGGACCCTTTTTCTGTTTTTTTCAACGCAATCGGTTTGGGATCACGGTTTTTCAAGGTGCTTTTATAACACCTGACGCAGTGGGGCTATTGCACCAATTGCGCGGGTGACGGGTCGTTTCGTGTTTTCTCTCGCACTGCCTGGAGCATCTGTGCAATGAGTTCTGCCTCCCTGATAAAGACCCCTGCCGAGAGGGTCCGGGTCAACAGCGTGGTGTTCTACACCACGGCGCTGCTGATCCTGTTGTTGACTGCCTTGCTGATCGCCGCCCCGGACACGGCCGGTCAAATTCTCGGCCAGGCCCAAGCCTGGCTGTCGCGCAGCTTCGGCTGGTACTACATGCTGGTGATCGGCGGCTACCTGCTGTTCGTCATCGGACTGGCGTTTTCCTCCTACGGCAAGCTCAAGCTTGGCGGCAAGGACGACAAGCCCGACTTCAGCTACGGTGCCTGGGCCGGCATGCTGTTCTCCTCCGGTATCGGTATCTCGCTGCTGTACTTTGGCGCGTCCGAACCGCTGGACCACTACTTCAACCCGCCTGCCGGTGCGCCGGCCAGCCTGGAGGCCGCACGCCAGGGCATGCAGTTGACCTTCCTGCACTGGGGCCTGCACGGCTGGGCGATCTATGCGCTGGTGGGCCTGGCCGTGGCCTACTTCGCCTACCGCCACAACCAGCCACTGGCCTTGCGTTCGGCGCTGTACCCGCTGGTGGGTGAGCGCTGGGTCAAGGGGGCTGCCGGGCACACCGTGGACATCTTCGGCATGTTCGTGACCCTGCTGGGCCTGGTGACCAACCTGGGCATCGGTGCGATGCAGGTGTCCTCGGGCCTGGAGTACCTGTTCGGCATGCAGCACAGCAACACCAACCTGCTGATGGTGATCCTGGTGATGAGCACCGTGGCCACGATCGCGGCGGTGTCGGGCGTGGAGAACGGCATTCGCCGCCTGTCCAACCTGAACATCCTGCTGTTCAGCGGCCTGCTGCTGTTCGTGCTGCTGTTCGGTGACACCCTGCACCTGCTCAACGGGTTCGTGCAGAACATCGGCGACTACCTCAACGGCGTGATCCTCAAGACCTTCGACCTCTACGTGTACGAAGGCAACAACGCCAGGTCCGAAGGCTGGCTGGGCCTGTGGACCCTGTTCTACTGGGCCTGGTGGATTTCCTGGGCCCCGTTCGTGGGCATGTTCATCGCGCGTATCTCCCGTGGCCGCACCGTGCGCGAGCTGGTGGCCGGCGTGCTGCTGATTCCGCTGGGCTTTACCCTGGCGTGGCTGTCGATCTTCGGCAACACCGCGCTGGACCTGGTGATCAACCACGGTGCGGTGGAGCTTGGGCGCACGGCGGTGGAACAACCGGCGATGTCGATCTACCAGCTGCTGGAGCACTTCCCGGCGGCCAAGATCGTGGTTGGTGTGGCGGTGTTCGTCGGCTTCGTGCTGTTCCTCACCCCGGCTGACTCGGGCGCGGTGATGATGGCCAACCTGTCGTGCAAGGGCGGCGACGTGGACGAGGATGCCCCGCACTGGCTGCGTATCCTGTGGTCGGCGATCATCACCCTGGTGACCATCGGGCTGTTGCTGGTGGGCAACTTCCAGGCCATGCAGACCATGGTGGTATTGGCCGGGCTGCCGTTCTCGGTGGTGCTGGTGGTGTTCATGTTCGGCCTGTTCAAGGCCATGAAGCAGGACACCCAGGTCGAGCAGGAGCAGGCCGAACTGGCGGCGCGTGGCCGTCGTGGCTTCAGCGAGCGCCTCACCCAGCTGGACCTGCAGCCGACCCAGGCGATGGTGCAGCGCTTCATGGACAAGCAGGTGAGCCCGGCGCTGAAAGAGGCGGCGGTGCAGTTGCAGGGCATGGGCCTGCAGGTGCAGAGCCGCGTCGGCCAGTCGCGCGAGGCGATGGGCTTGCGCATCGAGATGGAGGAGGGCAACCCGTTCGTCTACGAAGTGAGCCTGGACGGCTACCTGGCGGCGCCGAGCGAAGCGCCGGCGCAGGGTGAAGGCGACGTGCGCCAGCGTTACTACCGGGCCGAGGTGTACCTGCACAACGGCAGCCAGGAGTACGACCTGATGGGCTTTACCGTCGAGCAGATCACCCGCGACGTGCTGGATCAGTTCGAGAGCCATCGCCAGTTGCTGGGGCGTGTGTACAGCTGATGGCAGATAGCTGAATGAAGAAGGGCCCTGCCGGTGACGGCAGGGCCTTTTTTTTGCTGACAATGCGTTGGCGTTCTACAGCGCTGACGAACGATAAATAAATTAAAAGGTTCGCTGGCTGGCGACCAAGGAAGCACGAAAAAGTCGATTCTCGACTTTTAACAACTGCGCAACTTCTTGCACAGTGCTGCGCAAGAAGTTGCGCACTTTTTCGGGTTTTGCCTTTCCCAAGGCCAGCGGGTTAAAACGTGCAGCGGGTACAGTTGCACTGGGAACAGCAGAAAGTATTAGGGTTGCAGGATTCGATGTAATCAGTGATCCGACGAATAAATTTCCCAATCATGCGAGAATTATTCATCTGGATGGAAGGGATGGATTTAGTGACTAAAATTTAGTCGGTCTATCAAATGCGCTGGGGGATGAAACGAGATGTCAATAACTGAAGAGCTGTTTTACTTATTTGATAAAGATGATAAGTGCTTGGGGCAGATCATATTGCAGGTTGGTGACAACCCCAAAAAGCAAGGGAGGTTCTCTCCAGTCAAAGAGTTCTCGAGGTACCGGAATTTGTTCAAAGAGCTTGAAAGTGCGGCAAATGCTATGCTGTTTAGTCATGTAGACGAAATAGAAGAAAAAAACGCCTTGCTAGGTTTCTACGTCAAATCAGAGGGGTCGGAAATTAAACTAAAAATAAAAGGGCTTCAAATAATGAGGGGGTGGGCAATTTTTGAAGTTGGACAGGCACTTTAAAGTCGATAAGTAAAGTTGCACTTAAATAAAGTGTTTTTTGGCTCTAAAGTAATTGTATGCGTTTAGGCCTCTACAAGAAGGCCCCTTCGGATGCCAGAGACGTGTACTTATGCTCCAAGCTGACAGCCCATGCTGAATGACCGGTATGGCAGTGAATAAAGTTCTACCTCTTCGCGCCGGGCCGTGGCATCACTCCGCTGGAACGAACCCTGTTATTAAATTCTTGGTGAAAACAATGTTGAGAGCTACATTTTTCGAAATATTTAATATTTTTTTGGATAAATTAACATTTGAGGATTTAGAGATTCTTGGGCTGCCTGATATGGAGCGCTCCACCCTAGAGGACTACGGGTATGAATTGGTGGGTGATAAGTCAGACTGTCACGCTTACGAAAAAGAAATTATTGTGCCTCATAGAAATACTGGGCTTAGTCTGATGCACAAGTTGTATTTTTTTGCAGATGAATCTGTCGGCACTGGATTGGGTGTTGAGCCGAAGGTTAGATTAACCACGCTGCTGAAAGCGTATTGGGATTATCGAGACTTACGGGGCGGATCGCTCGATAATATAAGTTTTTATTTCTGGGATGGTAATGATGAGGGCGCTGTTGTGTTTGAGGAAAACATAGTGGTCAGATTTGGTTTTCGCCAGAACAGGGGTGCATACTTGATTGATAATGTGGAAAGTGGTCTGGATAGAGTTGGTAGTGTTCCTGGTGTTTCAGTAAGAAACGTAAAAAAATACATGAATTCGTTTGAGCTGGATTGTGCTATCAGTAGGCGTGAGGTAAGTAAATATCCTTATGCATTTTCAAGGTTAGTTGGCTTTTTGTGCAAAAATAGCAGGAGGTTTTAATATGCCCCTATAAAAATAGAAGTGTGAGTCTTGTGTGTAAGCTCTGTTTTTATGGAAGCAGAGTTTTCGGAAGCGGGCTAAGTATTGAATTGTCATTAATTGGGAAATCGCACCCTTTACTACGCCCCCACAGCGTCAATACGAGAATTACGCCCCCCATGACCGCCCCACCATAAGCGGCTGTCAGCATGAGAATAGACAGTTTTTACTTTCAAACTTGAAAACCCTGCCCCACAGTTCAAACTTGCCAGAAAAAGAATTCATATCGACGTCTTGCCCTCACGGCCCCCTCGCTGGCAAGTCATGCGCTGACCTTGCCGGCGAAGAAGCCATCCGCTTCACCCCAGATTCTTGCCCAACAACGCGTGATACAGCTCGCTGTCGCCCAATATCCCCACCACTTGATTCCCCTCCTGCAACACCAGCTTGTTCCCCGTCTGATACCGAATCTGCAACGCCTCGCGCATACCGATATTGGCATTCACCAGCGTCGGCTTGCGCTCCAGCCCCTCCACCGCCTCGCCGGGCGCCCAGTTCTGCAAGGCCATGCCGTTGACGCCCTGGCGCGCGCCCCTGATGGTGTTGCCCTCGGCCAGGTCCAGCCAAGAATCACCACCCGGGTCCAGGCATACCGAACCGTTGATGCGCTTGCACTTGTCCAGTGTGCGCATCAGGCTGCGCCCGCACAGCACGTTGAGCGGGTTGGTATGCGCGACGAAGGTACGCACATACTCGTCTGCCGGGTTGAGCACGATCTCCTCGGGCTTGCTGTACTGGATGATGCGCCCGTCCTTCATGATCGCGATGCGGCTGCCGAGCTTTAGGGCCTCGTCCAGGTCATGGCTGACGAACACGATGGTCTTGGCCAGCTTGCGTTGCAGCTCAAGCAGCTCGTCCTGCAGGCCCTGGCGGATCAGCGGGTCGAGCGCCGAGAACGGTTCGTCCATCAGCAGGATGTCGGCGTCCATCGCCAGCGCCCGGGCCAGGCCCACGCGCTGCTGCATGCCGCCCGACAGCTCGTCGGGCTTCTTGTTGCGCCACTGGGTCAGGCCCACCAGCTCGAGCTTCTCGTCCACCAGCTTGCGCCGCTCCTTCTCGGGCCGGCCCTGCATCTCCAGGCCGAAACTGATGTTCTCGCGTACCGTCAGCCAGGGCATCAGGGCGAACTTCTGGAACACCATGGCGATACGCTGGGTGCGCATCATCTTCAGCTCGGCCGGGGTGCAGTGGGCAATGTCGATCTGTGCGCCTTCATGCTCGACGAACAGCTTGCCGCGGCTCACCGTGTTCAGGCCGTTGATGCAGCGCAGCAGGCTCGACTTGCCTGAACCCGACAGGCCCATCAGCACGCAGATCTCGCCCTTGTTGATGTCCAGGCTGGCTTTCTCGACGCCGACCACCAGGCCGGTCTTCTTCAGGATCTGTTCACGCGTGAGGCCCTGGTCCAGCAGGCTGAGCGCCTCACGCGGGTGGCGCGAGAAGATCACGTCGACCTCTTCGAAGCGAATGATGCTCATGCTTCACTCCTTGCCGGTGCGTCCGGTTGCTTGCAGATACGGTCGAGCATGATCGCCAGCAGCACGATCGCCAGCCCCGCCTCGAAGCCCAGCGCGATATCGGCGGTGTTGAGTGCGTTGACCACCGGTTTGCCCAGACCGTCGGCGCCCACCAGCGCGGCGATCACCACCATCGACAGCGACAGCATGATGCACTGGGTGACCCCCGCCGCGATGCTGGGCATGGCATGCGGCAGCTCGATGCGCGAGAGCAGCTGGCGCCGCGAGCAGCCGAACGCCTTGCCGGCATCCAGCAGTTCCTGCGGCACGTCGCGGATGCCCAGGTAGGTCAGGCGGATGGGCGCGGCAATCGCGAACACCACCGTCGAGATCAGCCCCGGCACCACGCCCAGGCCGAACAGGGTCAGGGTCGGGATCAGGTACACGAACGTGGGCACCGTCTGCATCAGGTCGAGTACCGGGCGCATGGCGGTGTAGAACATCGGCTTGTGCGCCGCCAGGATGCCCAGCGGCACGCCGATGGCCACGCACACGAAGGTGGCGAACAGCACCTGGGCCAGGGTTTCCATGGTTTCCTGCCAGTAGCCGAGGTTGAGAATCAGCAGGAACGACAGCGCGCAGAACACGGTGAGCGCCCATTTGCGCTGGATCAGGTGAGCGATCAGGGCCACCAGGGCAATCAGGACGAATGGGTTGAACCAGGTCAGCGCCCCGGTCACCCCGTGAATCATGAACTCCAGCGCCTCGGCGAAGGCGTCGAAGTAGTTGGCGCCGTGTTGCGTCAACCACTCGACGAAGGCCGCGATGTGCTGGCCCAGGGGTATTTTTTGATCGATCAGCATGATAGCGAGCGTCCACCTGCAAGGGATTGGAAACAACCCGCGCCGGGCAATCGCCCCCCGGCGCGGGGCGTGCTTACTGCGTCAGCTTGGCCTTGGCCGCCTCCAGGCCCGGTTTGCCATCCACGGTGGTCACGCCGGCCAGCCAGGTGTCGAGCACCTGCGGGTTCTGCTTGAGCCAGGCCTTGGCGGCGGCGTCGGGCTTGACCTTGTCGTCGAGCACCTTGCCCATCAGGGTGCTTTCCATGTCCAGGGTGAAGGAAAGGTTCTTGAGCAACTGGCCGACGTTGCTGCACTCCTGGCTGTAGCCCTTGCGCGTGTTGGTGAGCACGGTGGCCTTGCCGTAGTCGGGGCCGAAGAAGTCGTCGCCGCCTTCGAGGTATTTCATCTTGAAGCGCGTGTTCATCGGGTGCGGTTCCCAGCCGAGGAACACCACGTCGGTGCCACGGCGCTGGGCACGGTCGACTTGCGCGAGCATGCCGGCCTCGCTCGACTCCACCACCTTGAAGCCGGCGTCCTTCAAGCCGAAGGCATTCCTGTCGATCATGCTCTGGATGGTGCGGTTGCCGTCGTTGCCCGGCTCGATGCCGTAGATCTTGCCGTCCAGCTCCTTCTTGAATTTCGCGATGTCGGCGAAGTTCTTCAGGCCCTTGTCATACAGCGCCTGGGGCACGGCCAGGGTGTACTTGGCATTCTCCAGGTTGGCACGCACGGTCTCGACGGTGCCGGCATCGCGGTACGGCTTGATGTCGTTTTCCATGGTCGGCATCCAGTTGCCGAGGAACACGTCCATGTTCTTGCCGTCGGCCAGCGACTTGTAGGTCACCGGTACCGAGATCATGGTGGTGCGGGTCTTGTAGCCGAGCGCTTGGAGCACCGCACTGGTGACTGCAGTGGTCACGGTGATGTCGGTCCAGCCGACGTCGGAGAAGTTGACGGTGTGGCACTGCTCGGGCTCCACGGCCTGGGCCAGCGCCGGCAGGCTCAGCAGCGCGGCCAGCAACAGCGGGGGTGAACCTTTCATGGTGGACTCCTGGTTTTTTTCGGATGTCCCACGGGACAGGGGCCGTGCAATCGAGTCGGTACCGATCATCTAACAGCGAAAATCAAACGCCTACCGGGTGCGTCGTATCCAGTACAGGCAGGGTCGCATCCAGTGCCAATGAGGTCGCTTACAGTGTCGTCGGCCTCGAAAAACGCGGTTCTGGCGCATGTGCACCGCAAAAAAACGGCGCAGGTCCTGCCCTGGCAACGGGCGGCGCTGCTGGACAAGAGCGCGTCGGTTGCAGACGTCGTGGTCGCTGACAAAAGCCTGATGATGCGCGAAACCGGCGGATTGCCGCCTTTTCAGCGTAGCAGCCAGAGGTACGCGGCATGGCCATCAGTGTGTTCGACCTGTTCAAGATCGGTGTCGGCCCTTCAAGCTCGCACACCGTCGGCCCGATGCGCGCCGCGGCGCTGTTCGTGCAGGGGCTGCGCGAGCGCAACCTGCTGGCTCGGGTGCGGCGTATCGAGGTGCGCCTGTACGGCTCGCTGTCGGCCACCGGCATCGGTCACGGCAGTGACAACGCGGTGATCATGGGCCTGATGGGCGAATGGCCGGACGCCATCGACCCGGCGCAGATCGCCCCGCGCATCGCCACGCTGCGCGAAACCGACAGCCTGCTGCTGGACGGACGCTGGCCAGTCGGCTTCGTCTGGGCCCGCGACATGCGCCTGCTGGACGAGAACCTGCCGTACCACCCCAACGCCCTGACCCTGATCGCCGAGGGCGAGCAGGGCGAGCTGCACCGCGATACCTACTACTCGGTGGGCGGCGGCTTCGTGGTGGACGCGGCGCAGGCGGCCAGCGGTGTGCTGGACGCCGACACCACCGTGCTGCCCTACGACTTCAACAGTGCCGTGGAACTGCTGGATTTGTGCCGGCAGCACGACCTGCGCGTGTCGCAACTGATGCTGGAGAACGAAAAGGTGTGGCGCAGCGAGGCTGAAATCCGTGCCGGGCTCATGACCCTGTGGCGGGCCATGCAGGCCTGTGTCGAAAACGGCCTGCGCCACGAGGGCATCCTGCCGGGCGGGCTCAATGTGCGCCGCCGCGCGGCACGCCTGCACCGCAGCCTGCAGGAGCTGGGCAAGCCCAACGTGATCGGCTCCACCCTCAGTGCCATGGAGTGGGTCAACCTGTATGCGCTGGCGGTCAACGAGGAAAACGCCGCAGGCGGGCGCATGGTCACCGCCCCCACCAACGGCGCGGCAGGCATCATCCCGGCGGTGCTGCACTACTACATGCGCTTCAGCGACGAGGTCAGCGAAGCCAGCGTGGTGGACTTCTTTCTGGGCGCGGCGGCGGTGGGCATCCTGTGCAAGAAGAACGCGTCGATCTCCGGCGCCGAAGTCGGCTGCCAGGGCGAGGTCGGCTCGGCCTGCGCAATGGCGGCGGCGGGCCTGGCCGAAGTGCTCGGGGCCACCCCGGCGCAACTGGAGAACGCCGCCGAGATCGGCCTGGAACACAACCTGGGGCTGACCTGCGATCCGGTTGGCGGGCTGGTGCAGGTGCCGTGCATCGAGCGCAACGCGATTGCCGCGGTCAAGGCGATCAACGCCGCGCAGATGGCCTTGCGCGGTGACGGCGAGCACTTCATCTCCCTCGACCGGGTGATCCGCACCATGCGCGACACCGGCGCCGACATGCACGACAAGTACAAGGAAACCTCTCGCGGCGGGCTGGCGGTGAACGCCATCGAATGCTGAGGCGTGGCTGCGCCGTTTTGGACCATCGCTTTGAGCGTGCGCTGCGTTTTGGCGCGCCCCGGCCGATGGCGATTCACTGGCCACGCCACCCCTTCCAGCACGCGCGGTGACACCGCGCGTTGTCGTTTCTGGGCATCCTTCCCACAAGTGCTACCCAATTTCACAACGGGACTACAGACAGGCTTTGGCCCGGCCTTTTGCGTTTAAAAGCGACCCTGCGGGCGTGGGCGAACTAGACACATCGCGATGTCGTTTTCAGGTGTTGTTGAATGCGTATTCAAGTTTGGGCATGGCATTTGCGTTGGGTTTGGCAAAGCCCCTGCAATCGAACCGGGGCCATGACAAAAAGCCCGAGCCTGAGGCACACCCTGCATTGTGTGAGGAGAGATCGCGATGACGTCGTACAACTCCGCAACCCCAAACCAGAACCGCACCCCCCAATCCATCGGTTTCCTGCTGCTGGACAACTTCACGCTGATCTCCCTGGCCTCTGCGGTCGAGCCGCTGCGCATGGCCAACCAGTTGTCGGGTCGCGAGCTGTATCGCTGGAGCACCCTGAGCGTGGATGGCGGTCAGGTGTGGGCCAGCGACGGCCTGCAGATCACTCCTGATTCGGCGATGCACGCGGCGCCGGCGATGGACACCGTGATCGTGTGTGGCGGCATCGGCATCCAGCGCACCGTGACCCGTGAACACGTGACCTGGCTGCAGAGCCAGGCCCGCCAGTCGCGTCGGCTGGGGGCGGTGTGTACCGGCAGCTGGGCGCTGGCCTGTGCGGGGCTGCTCGATGGCTTCGATTGCAGCGTGCACTGGGAGTGCCTGGCCGCGATGCAGGAGGCCTTCCCGCGGGTGAGCATGAGCACGCGCCTGTTTACCCTGGACCGCAACCGCTTCACCAGCTCGGGCGGCACCGCGCCGCTGGACATGATGCTGCACCTGATCAGCCGCGATCATGGCCGCGAGCTGTCGGCGGCGATCTCGGAGATGTTCGTGTACGAGCGTATCCGCAACGAGCAGGACCACCAGCGCGTGCCGCTCAAGCACATGCTCGGTACCAACCAGCCCAAGCTGCAGGAAATCGTGGCGCTGATGGAGGCCAACCTCGAAGAGCCGATCGACCTGGACGAACTGGCGGTGTACGTGGCGGTGTCGCGGCGTCAGCTGGAGCGGTTGTTCCAGAAGTACCTGCATTGTTCGCCGTCGCGCTATTACCTGAAGCTGCGGCTGATTCGTGCGCGGCAGCTGCTCAAGCAGACGCCGATGTCGATCATCGAGGTGGCGTCGGTGTGCGGGTTCGTGTCCACGCCGCACTTTTCCAAGTGCTACCGGGAATACTTCGGGATACCGCCGCGTGATGAGCGGGTAGGCTCGAACACGGCCCAGCAGGTGGCGATGATGCCGCTGCCGCAGGCGCTGGTGCTGTCGCCGCTGGCCGGGCCGATGTCGGCGCTGAGTCAGGCGCGCAATGAGTCGACGTTTGCCAGTGTGAGGCTGTAGACCAGGCCGACAGCATCGCGGGTCAAGCCCGCTCCCACCGGTACATCGCTGCTCTGAAGGGCAGTGAAGCGCCTGTGGGAGCGGGCTTGGCCCGCGATGGGGTCAACCGTGAAGGCTTTTGTGGTTCGCCAGCGCCGGCAGCAACTGCTTGTCGATCGCCTGGCGCACCGCCGGCAGTATCGTCGCGCTGCCGGTGTACAACTGCTCCACCAGGCCGCGCAGGGCCCGGGCGCGTTCCGCGCTCAAGCCGCGTACCGCACATTCGCAGGCCTGCTCGGCGCTGGCGCCGGCAGGCATCTCGAAGCCCAGGGCGCGCAGTTGGCCCAGCAGGTCGTCCTGATCGATCAAATCGGCGTGCATCATGGCGGTTGTCCTTGTTCGAGGCGAAGGGTGCCCCGATTCTGGGAGCGCTGCGCGGTGGCGACAAGGGGCATGGCCGGCATACCTATGAACAGGTCGTTTTTGGCTAGATCAGTGACGTGCGCAGGCGCCCTCAGCCGCGCTTGAGCAGCGCCGCACAGGCGCTCTTGTAGGCCTCATGCTGATACTTGTTCAGCGTTCCCGGCAGCTCGAGATTGTGCTTCTTGGCCTGGGCGCTGACGGTCTGCGGCGACACCAGCTCCACCGTGCAGTTGTCCAGCAACTGCAGCACGCCCTCGATCTTGAAGGTGGTCGGGCCGCCGGCAAAGTCGCCCTTCTTGCTGCGCTTCTTGATCGCCAATTGCCCGATGCCATGCTCGCTGACAAAGGCTCTGACCTGTGCGGCGAATGCCTTTACCTGGGCGGCATCCTCGTCATCCTCCAGGCCGATCTTCTTGGTGGCCACGCCAACGTGCACGGGCTGGCCGGCGTCCAGGCTGGCCACGGCCAGCAGGGCTTCGCTGCCCTTGATTTCGATGCCGCAGATTTTCATGGGTTGCCTCAATCGGAGTTTTGCAGGCCAAGGGACTGCAGGTATTCGGAGCGGTCGTCGCTGCGTTGCGCCAGGCAGGTGTTCAGTGCGGCGTCGTACTCCTTGCCCGGTGTGCTGTCGAAGGTCTCGACCTTGCAGTCGGCGTCGCGTACTTGCTTCCACAGGTTCTGGGCGGCGTTCAGGCGGCTGCTCAGTTCGGTGATCTTCGCACCCTGGCCGGCATACTGTTCCTTGATGCGTTCGAGCAGGTCGCCGAAGGCGGCGTTCAGCTCGCGTTCGGCGACCGTACGGCTGTAGGCGGCGCAGGCGTAGTTCTGCTGGGCCGTCTCGACGTTGTCGCACGGGGTGGGAGCGTCACTTTCCTCGGCCTGTGCGCCCAGCGCCACAGCCGCAAGCACAAGCCATACCAGCGATTTCATCTACAGAGTCTCCCACCAGGGTGCGCGTAAAGGATCCGCGATTCTCGCAAAGCACCGTAGCAAAGAACAGCATGGCGAGCGGGCAATCGTCGGCACTGTTCGGCACCTTCCCGACGGGTGCCGCCCGGGCCCTTTGTCGCACCTTGACGTTTTCGGCAATTCCCCTGTCGTTTTTGCATCCTGGCGACCTGGCGCCTAGGCATATGCTGGCCCCAAAGCGCCGGCAGACGATTCGGCGCCGCAACGTCATACAAGGGGACAGCCTGATGAGCCCGGCCGAATTGCACGCAGACAGCATCGTTATCGACGGGCTGATCATCGCCAAGTGGAACCGCGAGCTGTTCGAGGACATGCGCAAGGGCGGCCTCACCGCCGCCAACTGCACTGTCTCGGTGTGGGAGGGCTTTCAGGCCACCATCAACAGCATCGTCGCCAGCCAGAAGCTGATTCGCGAAAACAGCGACCTGGTACTGCCGGTACGCACCACCGCCGACATCCGCAAGGCCAAGGAGCAGGGCAAGACCGGCATCCTCTTCGGCTTTCAGAACGCCCATGCCTTCGAGGACCAGCTCGGCTACGTGGAGATCTTCAAGCAGCTGGGCGTGGGCATCGTGCAGATGTGCTACAACACCCAGAACCTGGTGGGTACCGGCTGCTATGAGCGCGACGGCGGGTTGTCCGGCTTCGGTCGCGAAATCGTCGCCGAGATGAACCGCGTGGGGGTCATGTGCGACCTGTCCCACGTCGGCTCCCGAACCAGCGAGGAAGTCATCCTCGAATCGAAAAAACCGGTGTGCTATTCCCACTGCCTGCCCTCCGGGCTCAAGGAGCACCCGCGCAACAAGTCCGATGCCGAGTTGAAGTTCATCGCCGACCATGGCGGCTTTGTCGGCGTGACCATGTTCGCGCCGTTTCTGGCCAAGGGTATCGACGCGACCATCGACGACTACGCCGAGGCCATCGAATACACCATGAACCTGGTGGGTGAAGACGCCATCGGCATCGGCACCGACTTCACCCAGGGCCACGGCCAGGACTTCTTCGAGTACCTGACCCACGACAAGGGCTATGCGCGCCGCCTCACCAGCTTCGGCAAGATCATCAACCCGCTGGGCATCCGCACCGTTGGTGAATTTCCCAACCTCACCGAAACCCTGCTCAAGCGCGGCCACCCCGAGCGGGTGGTGCGCAAGATCATGGGCGAGAACTGGGTCAATGTCCTGAAAGACGTCTGGGGCGAGTAACCCCACGCCTCACCCAGCCGCATCCTTTTTCTTTTATGGAGTTCAGTTTCCATGGCCAAGATCGCCCCGCAATTGCCCATCGAAGTCGACAGCGAAACTGGTGTGTGGACCAGCGACGCGCTGCCGATGCTGTACGTGCCGCGGCATTTCTTCGTCAACAACCACATGGGCATCGAAGAGGTGCTGGGCGCCGACGCCTACGCCGAGATTCTGTACAAGGCCGGCTACAAGTCGGCCTGGCACTGGTGCGAGAAGGAGGCCGAATGCCACGGCCTGCAGGGCGTGGCGGTGTTCGAGCACTACATGAAGCGCCTGTCGCAACGCGGCTGGGGGCTGTTCACGATCCAGGACATCGACCTCGACAGGGGTACCGCCAGCGTCAGGCTCGAACATTCGGCCTTCGTCTATGTGTACGGCAAGGTCGGGCGCAAGGTCGACTACATGTTCACCGGCTGGTTCGCCGGCGCCATGGACCAGATCCTGGCGGCCCGCGGCAGCCCCCTTCGCACGGTCGCCGAGCAGGTCTACGGCGGTTCGGAACACGGCCACGACGACGGCCTGTTCATCGTCAAGCCCCTGTAAGTCGAGGAACCCGCCATGGCTTTCGAAGCAATGTTCCAGCCGCTGCAGATCGGCAAGCTGACCATCCGCAACCGGGTACTGAGCACCGCACACGCCGAGGTGTACGCCACCGACGGCGGCATGACCACCGAGCGCTACGTGAAGTACTACGAAGAGAAGGCCAAAGGCGGTATCGGCCTGGCCATCTGCGGTGGTTCTTCGGTAGTGGCCATCGACAGCCCGCAGCAGTGGTGGGCCTCGGTCAACCTGGCCACCGACCGCATCATCCCGCACTTCCAGAACCTGGCCGACGCCATGCACAAGCACGGCGCCAAGATCATGATCCAGATTACCCACATGGGCCGGCGCTCGCGCTGGGACGGCTATCACTGGCCGACCCTGATGTCGCCCTCGGGCATCCGCGAACCGGTGCACCGCGCCACCTGCAAGACCATCGAGCCGGAAGAGATCTGGCGCGTGATCGGCAACTACGCGCAGGCCGCGCGCCGCGCCAAGGAAGGCGGGCTGGACGGGGTGGAACTGTCGGCAGTGCACCAGCACATGATCGACCAGTTCTGGAGCCCGCGGGTCAACAAGCGCACCGATGAATGGGGCGGCAGCTTCGAGAACCGCATGCGCTTCGGCCTGGAAGTGCTCAAGGCGGTGCGCGAGGAAGTCGGCCCCGACTTCTGCGTGGGCATGCGCATCTGCGGCGACGAGTTCCACCCCGACGGCCTCAGCCACGAGGACATGAAGGAGATCGCCAGGTACTACGACGCCACCGGCATGCTGGACTTCTTCGGCGTGATCGGCTCGGGCTGCGACACCCACAACACCCTGGCCAACGTGATCCCCAACATGAGCTTCCCGCCCGAGCCGTTCCTGCACCTGGCGGCGGGCATCAAGGAGGTGGTGAGCGTGCCGGTGATGCACGCGCAGAACATCAAGGACCCCAACCAGGCCACGCGCATTCTGGAGGGCGGCTACGTGGACATGGTCGGCATGACCCGCGCGCACATCGCCGACCCGCACCTTATCGCCAAGATCAAGATGGGCCAGATCGACCAGATCAAGCAGTGCGTGGGCGCCAACTACTGCATCGACCGCCAGTACCAGGGCCTGGACGTGCTGTGCATCCAGAACGCCGCTACCTCGCGGGAATACATGGGCGTGCCGCACATCATCGAGAAATCCACCGGCCCCAGACGCAAGGTGGTGGTGGTCGGTGCCGGCCCGGCCGGCATGGAGGCGGCGCGGGTGGCGGCCGAGCGCGGGCATGACGTGACCCTGTTCGAGAAGAAGGAGGCGATCGGCGGGCAGATCAGCATCGCCGCCAAGGCTCCGCGACGCGACCAGATCGCCGGCATCACGCGCTGGTACCAGCTGGAGCTGGCGCGGCTGAAGGTCGACCTGCGCCTGGGTACGGCGGCGGACGTCGACACCCTCATGGACCTGCGCCCCGACGTGGTGGTGCTGGCGGTGGGCGGGCACCCGTTCATCGAGCAGAACGAGCACTGGGGCGCGGCCGAGGGCCTGGTGGTCAGCAGCTGGGACGTGCTCGACGGCACGGTGGCGCCGGGCAAGACCGCGCTGGTGTACGACACCATCTGCGAATTCACCGGCATGTCGGTGGCGGATTTTCTGGCCGACAAGGGCAGCCAGGTGGAGATCGTCACCGACGACATCAAGCCGGGAGTGGCGATTGGCGGCACCTCGTTCCCCACCTACTACCGCAGCATCTACCCCAAGGAAGTGATCATGACCGGCGACCTGATGCTGGAGAAGGTCTACCGCGAGGGCGACAAGCTGGTGGCAGTGCTGGAGAACGAATACACCGGGGCACGGGAGGAGCGGGTGGTCGACCAGGTGGTGATCGAGAACGGTGTGCGCCCCGACGAGACCCTGTACTACGCACTCAAGGAGGGCTCGCGCAACAAGGGCCAGATCGATGTGGAGGCGCTGTTCGCGATTGAGCCGCAGCCGATATTGAGCCAGCCGGGGGAGGGGTACCTGCTGTACCGGATCGGCGATTGCGTGGCGCAGCGCAACACCCATGCGGCGATCTACGACGCCTTGCGCCTGTGCAAGGATTTCTGATCGCTCTGTGAACCGATTGTCCCGGTCGCTCGGGCTTTTTGTGGGAGCGGGCTTGACCCGCGATGCAAGCACTGCGGTGTGTCAGGCGTGCCGCCATCGCGGGTCAAGCCCGCTCCCACAGTGTGTGCAACCGATCATATCGAGTGTGGGAGCTTCCCATGTTGAACACCCTGCTACCCCTGCTGCTGTTCGCCGCCCTCGGCCTGGCCGTGCTCGGCGCGCTGCGGCGCGTGCGGATGTGGCGCCAAGGCCGGCCATCGCGGGTCGAGCTGCTCAAGGGCCTGCTGGCCATGCCACGCCGGTACATGGTCGACCTGCACCACGTGGTTGCCCGCGACAGGTACATGGCCAACACCCACGTCGCCACCGCCGGCGGCTTCGTGCTGGCCGCCGTACTGGCGATCCTGGTGCACGGTTTCGGCCTGCACAACCGCCTCCTCGGCTACGCCCTGCTGGTGGCCACCGCCTTGATGTTCGGCGGTGCGCTGTTCGTCTACAGGCGCCGGCTGAACCCGCCCGCGCGCCTGTCCAGAGGCCCCTGGATGCGCCTGCCGAAAAGCCTGCTGGTGTTTTCCGCCAGCTTCTTCATCGCCACCCTGCCGGTAGCCGGCATCCTGCCCGAAGGTACCGGTGGCTGGGTGCTGGTGGCCTTGCTCGGGCTGGGCGTGCTGTGGGGGGTGAGCGAGCTGTTCTTCGGCATGACCTGGGGCGGGCCGATGAAGCACGCCTTCGCCGGTGCCCTGCACCTGGCCTGGCACCGGCGCGCCGAACGCTTCGGCGGCGGACGCTCCACCGGGCTCAAGCCGCTGGATCTGCAAGACCCGAGCGCACCGCTGGGTGTGGAAAAACCCAGGGACTTCACCTGGAACCAGTTGCTTGGCTTCGACGCCTGCGTGCAATGCGGCAAATGCGAGGCCGCGTGCCCGGCGTTCGCCGCCGGCCAGCCACTGAACCCGAAAAAACTCATCCAGGACATGGTGGTGGGCCTGGCGGGTGGCACCGATGCGAAGTTTGCCGGCAGCCCGTACCCCGGCAAACCGCTCGGCGAGCACGGCGGCAACCCGCACCAGCCGATCGTCGACGGCCTGGTGGATGCCGACACGCTGTGGTCGTGCACCACCTGTCGGGCGTGCGTGGAGGAGTGCCCGATGATGATCGAGCACGTGGATGCGATCGTCGACATGCGTCGCCACCTGACCCTGGAAAAAGGCGCCACGCCGAACAAGGGCGCCGAGGTGCTGGACAACCTGATCGCCACCGACAACCCCGGCGGCTTCGCCCCGGGCGGGCGCATGAACTGGGCCGCCGACCTCGACCTCGAAGTGCTGGGCGAGGTGCACGGCACCGACGTGCTGTTATGGGTGGGTGACGGCGCCTTCGACATGCGCAACCAGCGCACCCTGCGCGCTTTCGTCAAGGTGCTCAGGGCGGCCAATGTAGGCTTTGCCGTGCTTGGCCTGGAGGAACGCGACAGCGGCGACGTGGCCCGCCGGCTGGGCGACGAGGCCACCTTCCAGCAACTGGCCCGGCGCAACATCCGGACCCTGGCGCAGTACCGCTTCACACGCATCGTCACCTGCGACCCGCACAGCTTCCATGTACTGAAGAACGAATACGGCGCGCTGGGCGGGCACTACCAGGTGCAGCATCACAGCAGCTTCATCGCCGAGTTGATCGCCGCCGGCCGCCTCGACCTGGCGCCGCACAAGGGCGCCAGCGTGACCTATCACGACCCGTGCTACCTGGGCCGCTACAACGGCGAGTACGAGGCGCCGCGCCAGGTGCTGCGTGCGCTGGGCATCGAGGTGCGCGAGATGGCGCGCTCCGGCTTTCGCTCGCGTTGCTGCGGCGGCGGTGGCGGTGCGCCGATCACCGACATTCCGGGCAAGCAGCGCATTCCCGACATGCGCATGCAGGACATCCGCGAGACCGCCGCCGAGGTGGTGGCTGTGGGCTGCCCGCAGTGCACCGCGATGCTCGAAGGCGTGGTCGAACCACGCCCGCAGATCAAGGACCTGGCCGAGCTGGTGGCCGACGCGCTGCGTGAAGCGACGGTTGCCAGCACGCCGGTAGCAAGCCAACCAGAACCTGCGCAGGTGGACCCATGAGCGACATCATCCGGCGTGACCCGCGTGCCGAGTGGATTGCACGCAACCGTCTGCACCCGCTGCACGCAGCCATGCAGGCCCAACAGACGCAGTGGATGGGGCCCAATGGCGTGCTGCGCAAGAACCCGCATGCGGTGGGTTTCATCGGCCCCAATGGGATCAAGCGCATCGATCGCAGCGGCGCCAGCCAGGGCGCTACGAGCAAGCGCAGCGCCGCCGCCGAGGTGCTGGTGCCGCTGCATCAGGTGCCGTTGCCGGCGTTCTACATCGTGGTGGTGCCGGACATGGTCGGCGGGCGCCTGAGCAGCCACGACCGGGATGTGCTCGGGCTGGCCCACAGCCTGGCCGGCAGCGACGGCGCGGTGCTGGCAGTGGTGTTTGGCGAGCACAAGGAAACCGCCTTCGGCACGTTCGGCGTCGACCGCCTGCTGCAGATCGACGGTGACGCGTTCGCAGGTTATGCACCGGAGCAGCGGGTGCAAGGCCTGCGGGCTGTGGATAACCAGTTCAACCCGCGCCACTGGCTGCTGCCCGACAGCCGCAGCGGTGGCGGCGAGCTGGGCCGGCGCCTTGCCGCGGCGCTGGGCGAGCGCCCGGCCACGCGGGTGTGGCAGGTCAAGGACGGACTGTGCAGCGGGCGCGCCGGGGCTGGCCAGCAGGACCTGGTACGCGGGCTGGCGCGCCTGATCCTGGCGGCGGCCGAATGTGCCGAGCCGGTCAGCGAAACCCGCCATGAAGCCCTGCCGGTGGAGTTGTCCACAGGCGCGGCGCGCAGCCTGGCGCGTATCGAAGACCTCGGCCCGGTGCCGGTGGACCCGGCCACCATCGCCATGGCCGAGGCCGAATTCATCCTGTCGGGCGGCAACGGGGTCAAGGACTGGGCACTTTTCCACAGGGCCACCGTCGCGCTGGGGGCCACCGAAGGGGCCTCGCGGGTGGCGGTGGACGATGGCTTCATGCCGCGCAATCGCCAGGTGGGGGCCACCGGTACCTGGGTCACGGCGCGGGTGTATGTGGCTGTGGGTATCTCCGGGGCGATCCAGCATCTGCAGGGCATCGGTGCCTGCGACAAGGTGGTGGCGATAAACCTGGACCCCGGCTGCGACATGATCAAGCGTGCCGACCTGGCGGTCATCGGCGACAGCGCGGCGATTTTGCAGGCGCTGATCGAGGCTGTGGACAACTATCGCAACGGCGCCCGACGCGATGCGGCCTGAGGGGGCATTCATGAACATCAAGGTCATCAGCCTGGTCTCGATCGGCGCCCACCCCACCTCGGGGCGCATGCGCCGCGCCGAACAGGATGCGCGGGCCGTGGAACTGGGGTTGCAACTGGCTGGGGATAACCTGCAGGTGCTGCATGCCGGCGACCCGCACGAGCCTGCGCTGCGCGCGTACCTGGGCATGGGGCTGGCGCAGCTGGACGTGTTGCAGCAGCCCGCAGGCGCCGATGTGCTGGGCGTGCTCGGCGACTACCTGCGCGAGGCGGGGGCACAGTTGGTGCTGAGCGGCAGCCAGGCCGAAACCGGCGAAGGCTCGGGCATGCTGCCGTTTCTGCTGGCCGAGCGCCTGGGCTGGCCGCTGGTGGTGGGGCTGGCGCAGGTGGAATCCATCCACAATGGCGTGGCCCAGGTGCTGCAGGCCCTGCCACGGGGGCAGCGGCGCCGCCTGAGCGTGCGCCTGCCGATGCTCGCCACTGTGGATAACGCCGCGCCGGTGCCGCGCCAGAGCGCCTATGGGCCGGCGCAACGCGGGCTGTTGGCGGCCCATGAGGTGGCGGTGGTGGAGGACGAGTTATTCACAGATGCTGTATTGCAGCCGGCCAGACCCCGGCCCAAACGCCTCAAGGTGATCAAGGCCAAGAGCGGTGCCGACCGCATGAAAGCCGCCACGGCGAAGGCCAGTGGCGGCGGTGGACAGGTACTCAAGGGCGTGACCCCGAGCGAAGGCGCCGAGGCGATCCTGAAGCTGTTGGTGGAGGAGGGTGTGCTGCGCTGAAGGGTTGTGCACAAAGTCTGTTGGCGGTTCTGTGGATAAAGTGTTTGCCTATGGCTGCAGGCCACGTCAACCGTGGCCTGCAGGCTATTGTTCAAATAGTGATCAATACACGCCGCGAATTTTTCGCGGTTTTTTCATGCCCGTCGTCCAGCGAGACGGCAGTTTTGCTCACAATCCTTGTTGGCGGCTCTGTGGATAATCTGTTCGGACATGGCTGCAGGCCACGTGGTTAAAGGTGTTCAGCTATTTGATCAAAAAACGCACAAAACCTCGTCAATCCACCGCGAAATACTCACGCGGCAGCGAAAATCGGGGGTTTCGGCGGCTTATCCACATGGGTTATGCAAAGAGGGCTACTTGCACACAAAGTCTGTTGGCGGCTTTGTGGATAAGGTGTTCGTGCAGTGCTGGGGGGCACGTATTCAAAGGCTTACAGAGGTTTGATCACTTTTTGATCTATTGCACGCTGTGGATTGAAGGGCGCTGGGCGGAAGTTTTCCACAAGGGTTGCCCACAATTGCTGTGGGTGTGGCTGTGGATAAAGTGTTGGTGGAGTAGGTATGGGGCAGTAGGGGCTGGGGTTTGCGGGGGTTGGTCAAAATTTGTACAGTTAGCACCGGCCTCATCGTGGGTGAATCCCCCGCCCCCAAAATATACCCGGCCCGTGGGGGGGCGGGGGTGGCCC
>NZ_JASCPN010000059.1:0-35217 GCF_029960155.1 Pseudomonas sp. PS01300
GGCATCAGGCTGCCGACCCGCGCCACCTGGGGCGGCTGGCCGCGGCTGCGCTCCAGGTTGGCGATGATTTCGGCGATGCCGAAGATGCCCATCGAGATCACCACGAAACTGATGCCGTCGCTCAACTGGGGCAGGCCGAAGGTAAAGCGCTCCACCCCGGAATTCACGTCGGTGCCCACCAGGCCCAGCAGCAGGCCCAGCAGGGTCATGGCCACGGCCTTGAGCACGTCGCCCTGGGCCAGCACCACGGCGGCCACCAGGCCCAGCAGCATCAGCGAGAAGTACTCGGCCGGGCCGAACTTCAGCGCCACCTCGGCCAGCGGTGCGGCAGCAGCGGCCAGCAGCAGGATCGACAGGCTGCCGGCAATGAACGAACCGATCGCGGCAATGGCCAGGGCCGCACCGGCCCGGCCCTTGCGTGCCATGGCATGGCCGTCCAGGCAGGTCACCACCGAGGACGACTCGCCCGGCAGGTTGACCAGGATCGCCGTGGTCGAGCCGCCGTACTGGGCGCCGTAATAGATGCCCGACAGCATGATCAGCGCCGCGGCCGGGCTCAGGCCGTAGGTGATCGGCAGCAGCATGGCGATGGTGGCCACCGGCCCCAGGCCGGGCAGCACCCCCACCAGCGTGCCCAGGGTCACACCGATCAGGCAGTACAGCAGGTTGTTCAGGGTGAAGGCGGCTTCAAGGCCGATACCCAGGTGTGCCAACAGCTCCATGGGTCGCTCCTCAGACAGGCCAGGCCGGCAGGTTCAGGCCCAGCCCGTAGCCGAACACCAGCACGCTGAACAGCCCCAGCGCGCTGCCCACCGCCAGCAGTTCGCCCAGGTGCGCCTTGTGCCGGCCCAGGCCGCTGAGCAGCGTCATGCACAGGGTCGCCAGCGCCAGGCCAAGGCTGGGCAGCAGCAGCGCGAACGCCACCACGCTGGCACTGATGGCCAGCGCCGGGCGGACGATGAACAGCCCGCCCAGCGTGACCTTCTCGCGGCCCAGCCACAGGCCGCGCACCAGCAAGGCCACGCCCAGCCCGCACAGGGCCAGGCTCACCAGCCAGGGAAAGTAGCCTGCGCCCATGCGCATCGCCGTGCCGCTGGCATAGGCGCTGCCCACCAGCAGCCCGGTCAGGCCGAAGCCCAGGAACAGGCAGCCGGCCAGCACTTCGCGGGCATCGAGGTTCAGGGTCAGGGAATGCGGGCGCGCAGTGGCGGTTCGTTGCAGAGCATCTCGCACGCAGGTCTCCAGGTGCCGGTACGGCACAAGGCAAGGCGATCCGCGCGTGCGGTCTCGGGGTGGGGTTGGGGTTGCTGCGCCGTTCAGGCGCTGCGTTGTGCCTGGCGCGCCGCGACCTTGGCGTGGGTCAGCGGGATCAGCTCGCGGCCGTAGTCGGCGGCGTCGTTGATCGGGTCGAACCCGCGAATCAGAAAGGTGGTCACGCCCAGCTCGTAGTACGCCAGCAAGGCATCGGCCACCTGCTCGGGGGTTCCCACCAGCGCGGTGGAGTTGTGCCCACCGCCAACCAGTGCAGCCATACCGGTCCACAGGCGCTCATCCACGCGCTCGCCTTGCGCCACGGTGTCCAGCAGGCGCTGCGCACCGACGCTCTGCGGCTTGTTGGCCACCACCGGGCCGGCGCGCTCCAGGCGCTGGCGAGCGGTATCGAGAATGGCATCGGCCTTGGCCCAGGCCGCAGCTTCGGTATCGGCGATGATCGGCCGGAACGACACGCTGAACTGCACCTGGCGCCCGTGCAAGGCCGCCTGGGCACGTACTGCCTGAATGGTTTCGCGGGTCTGCTCCAGCGACTCGCCCCACAGCGCGAACACATCGGCATGTTTGCCGGCCACTTCCAGGGCCGCCGCCGAAGAACCACCGAAAAACACTGGCAAGTGCGGCTTTTGCACAGGCTTGATGGCAGAGAAGGCGTTCTGCGCCTGGTAGAAGATGCCGTGATGATCGAAGGGGGTGTCTTCGGTCCAGACCTTGCGCACCACCTCCAGAAACTCGTCGCTGCGCGCATAGCGCTGGTCGTGGTCGAGGTAGTCGCCGTCCTTGCGTTGCTCGCCGTCATTGCCGCCACTGATCACGTGCAGCGCCAGGCGTCCGTCGAGCAGGTGATCGAGGGTTGCCAGCTTGCGCGCGGCCAGGGTCGGCGCCACGAAGCCGGGGCGATGCGCCAGCAGAAAGCCGATACGCGGCGCCGCCAGCCCGGCCAGGGCCGTGACCAGAAAGCCGTCGGGCTGATCCGACCAGTACCCCACCAGAATCCGGTCGAAGCCTGCCTGCTCGTGCACCTGGGCAAAACGGGTGATGTACGCCTTGTCGAAGATCGGGCCAGCCGGATCGAGGGTCTCCGAAGACAGGCGGTGGCCGATCATGCCGATGAATTGAACGCTCATGGGGGGCTCCTTGAAGAGGGCGAAGAAAGCTTATTGGTTATAGAAGGTTCTTTCTTCAAAACGAACGCTTATAAGCTACAGAGCCCGCCACCCCTTGTGAAATTCATTTTAGGCATAACCTAATATAAAAAATGATTTATATTGAAACAGCTTTAAAATTCACTTTACGCATATTAGCTTATGCTCAATTTGAATTTTGAGAATCATCAGGCGGTTGCTAGGGTGATTCGAAACCGTAGCCAGAGCCCCGACCATGACCGACCCCCTTCGCCTGGACCGCTTGCGTCAGTTCATCGACGAACTGGCCAGCCTGCTCGACCGAGAAACCGATGAAGCGGCCCTTCTCGATGATGGCCAGCGCCTGTTGCAGCAACTGGTGGCCCATGACGACTGGCTGCCGCCAGAGCTGGCCCAGCCCAGCCCCGAACGCTATCAGCAGTACCTGCTGCACTGCGATTCGCGCCAGCGCTTCTCCATCGTCAGCTTCGTGTGGGGGCCGGGGCAGACCACGCCGGTCCACGACCACCGGGTATGGGGCCTGATCGGCATGCTGCGCGGCGCCGAATACGCCCAGGGTTTTGCCCGCAACGAGCACGGCGCGCTGCTGCCGTCCGGCAGCCCGGTGCGCCTCGAGCGCGGCCAGGTCGAGGCGGTGTCGCCGCGCATCGGCGACATCCATCAGGTCAGCAATGCCTTCGACGACCAGGTGTCGATCAGCATCCACGTGTACGGCGCCAACATCGGCGCGGTCAGGCGTGCCGTGTACCTGGCCGACAGCAGCGAGAAACCCTTCATTTCCGGTTATTCCAACACCCAACTGCCCAATCTGTGGGACCTGTCAAAAGAGAACCTTGCGCCATGAGCACCCCGACCACCCGCACCTACGCCCACCTGCGCCAGCACTTGCTGGCCAGGCATGAACTGGCCCTGATCGATGTGCGCGAAGAAGCGCCCTTCGCCGTGGAACATCCGCTGTTCGCGGCCAACATCCCGCTGTCCAGGCTTGAAATCGAAATCTACGCGCGAGTGCCCCGGCGCGATACACCGATCACCGTGTATGACGATGGCGAGGGCCTGGCGCAGATTGCGCTCCAGCGCCTGGGTCAACTTGGCTACAGCGACGTGGCCCTGCTCGAAGGCGGCCTGGCCGGCTGGCGCGAGGCCGGCGGCGAGCTGTTCCAGGATGTGAACGTACCGAGCAAGGCGTTTGGCGAACTGGTGGAAAGCCAGCGCCACACCCCTTCGCTGGCGGCCGAAGAAGTGCAGGCGCTGCTGAACGAAAAGGCCGACGTGGTGGTGCTGGATGCGCGTCGCTTCGACGAATACCAGACCATGAGCATTCCGGGCGGCATCAGCGTGCCGGGTGCCGAACTGGTGCTGCGGGTGGCCGAGCTGGCACCGAACCCGGCCACCCGCGTGATCGTCAATTGCGCCGGGCGCACCCGCAGCATTATCGGCACCCAGTCGCTGGTCAACGCCGGCATTCCCAACCCGGTATCGGCTTTGCGCAACGGCACCATTGGCTGGACATTGGCGGGGCAGACCCTGGCCCATGGCCAATCGCGGCGCTTTGGCGACGTGAGCCCGGCCAACCGGCAGCGCGCCGCCGAACAGGCCCGCGCCGTGGCCGACAAGGCCGGCGTCGTGCGTGCAGACAGCCAGACGCTGGCGGCGTGGCGCGCCCAGGCCGATCGCAGTACTTATGTGTTCGATGTGCGCACCCCCGAGGAATTTGCCCGGGGCCACCTGCCAGGCAGCCGCTCGACGCCGGGTGGTCAGCTGGTGCAGGAAACCGACCATGTGGCCAGTGTGCGCGGGGCGCGCATCGTACTGATCGATGACGATGGCGTGCGTGCCAACATGAGTGCGTCGTGGTTGGCGCAGATGGGTTGGGAGGTGGCGGTGCTCGATGGCTTGGGCGCAGGCGACTTCAGCGAAACGGGTGATTGGCAGCCGCCGTTGCCGGCGTTGCCGCAGCCTTCGACCATCGACCCCGAACAGTTGGTGCAGTGGCAGGCAGACGCCGACACGGTGCTGCTCGACTTCACCACCAGTGCCAATTACGTGCAGCGGCACATACCGGGTGCGCACTGGGCGATCAGGGCACAGCTGGAGCAGGCACTGGAGCGCTTGCCGGTGGCGGGACGTTACGTGCTGACCTGCGGCAGCAGCTTGCTGGCGCGGTTTGCGGCGCAGGACCTGCAACGCCTGACCCGAGTGCCGGTATTCGTGCTGGAGGGTGGTACGGGCCGCTGGATTGCCGAGGGGCGGCCGCTGGAGTCGGGCGAGACGCACCTGGCGGTGCCGCGCAGCGACCGTTACCGCCGGCCGTATGAAGGCACCGACAACCCGCGTGAGGCGATGCAGGGGTACCTGGATTGGGAGTTCGGGTTGGTGGCGCAGCTGGGGCGTGATGGCACCCATGGGTTCCGGGTGATCTGAACCTCTTGAGCAGACCGTATGGTCTGCCCCTGGCCGACAGGCCGCATACGCAGGTGCGGGCAAGGCCCGCTCCTGCGCCCTTCGGGCACAAGCACAGGAGGCGCCGGCCTTGCCGGCGAATCGAGCGCGAAGCGCTCGTACAACCTGAACCCACCGTGGATCAGGCAGCCCTCACCCGCCGAGCCGCAATCAGCGCCCTGCCACCGGCTCGAACAACGACACCGCCGCCGCATCCACCTTGCGCGGCAACAGGCCCTGGGCAAAGAACACATCGGCAATCTGCTGCTGTTCGGCCAGATGCTCCGGCTTCACCAACTGCACGTCGTAACTGCGCCGCGCATTGGCCTGCTCCACCGTGGCCACATCCAGGTTGCCCCACAACGGCCCCAGCACCTGCGCCGCCTGCGTGGGGTTGGTCTTGGTCCACTGCCCCGCCTTCTGCAACGCACCGAATACAGTTTCAAGCACCTGCGGATGCGCCTTGGCGTAATCGCTGCCCGCCAGGTAGTAACGCTGGTAACTGGCCAGCCCCTGCCCATCGCTCAGCACCCGCGCATGCTGCTGGCGCTGGGCGCTGGCCACGAACGGGTCCCAGGTGACCCAGGCATCGACCTTGCGGTTCTCGAACGCCGCACGGCCATCGGCCGGGATCAGGTAGGCCGGCTGGATATCGCTGAAGGTCAACCCGGCCCTGGCCAGGGCCTGTATCAACAGGTAATGGCTCCCCGCGGCCTTGGTCACCGCCACCTTCTTGCCCTTGAGGTCCGCCAGGCTGTGCAGCGGCGAATCCGCCGGCACCAGAATGGCCTGGGCCAGTGGCGATGGTGTCTCGCGGGCAAAATAGGTCAGCCGCGCCCCCGCCGCCTGGGCGAACACCGGCACGGTGTCGGCCACATCCGCCGACACATCGACATTGCCCAGGTTCAGGGCCTCCAGCAGCGGCAGGCCGCTGGCGAACTCATGCCAGCTGACCTGTATGCCCTGCTGCGCCAGCTGCTGCTCCAACGTACCCTGGGCCTTGAGCAGAATCAGCAGCGTCGAGGATTTCTGGTAACCGATGCGCAGGGTTTGCCCCGCGCTGGCGCTACCGATCAGGCTGGCGCCAAGCAGCGCGCCGATGGCCAGTTGTCGCAGACGTTTGAACGGTTGCATGGGGTCAGCTCCTGTCAGTGGGCCTGGGTCACGGCGACGCTGGCGGGCAGCACGAAGCCGCCGGCAAAGGTCGGCGCCACGTCCAGACGTTGGGCAATCAGGCCGTGGGCCTGGTAGAAGTCGGCGGTTTCCTGCTGCTCGGCGATGGTGCCGGCGTCCACGACCTGCCAGCGCAACTGGCGACGCTCGAACTGCAGCCGGGCCGCGTCCTGCGGGAAGCCGATGATCTGCGCCAGGGTCTTGGAGTAGCTGTCCAGGTTCTGGTTGGCCCACACCTGGGCCTTGGCCAGGCGCGCCAGGTAGTCCTGCAGGGCCGCGCGCCGGGCCGGGTCGGCCAACGCCTTGTCAGTCGCCGCCAGAAAGCTGTTGCCACTGGACAAGCCGCGACCATTGACCAGCACCCGGCCCTGGCCGGTGGTTTCGGCCAGCGCGGTGTAGGGCTCCCACGTCGCCCAGGCATCCACCGAACCGTTGGCCAGGGCCATCCTGGCATCCACCGGGCCAAGGAAGCGGAACTCGACGTCCTTCTCGCTCAGCCCCGCGCTGGCCAGCGCCTTGAGCGCCACGTAATGGCCAATCGAGCCGCGCCCGGTGGCGATGCGCTTGCCCTTGAGGTCGGCCGCCGCGTGCAGCGCCGACCCGGGGTCCACCAGCACCGCTGTGCCATAGGCGTCGGACTTGTCCACGGCAATCGCCTTGACCTGCGCGCCGGACGCCAGGGCGAACAGCAGCGGCGCATCACCGATGATGCCGGCGTCCACCGCGCCGGCATTGAGCGCCTCGGCCAGCGGCGCGGCAGCCGGAAACTCCGCCCACTTGATGTCATACGGCAGGTCGCGCAGCCCGTCGGCGGCCTCCAGCTGGGCACGCATGTTGCCCTTCTGGTCGCCGATACGCAGTTCGATACGCGGTTCGGCCAGCACCTGCCCGGCCAGCAGCAAGGCGCCAGCGAGGGCGAGAAGTCGTGAAATGGGTGGCATGCAGTGCACTCCTGAAGGCGATTGTAGAGCGACTCTACCGGCTCGCCATAAATCAGTGAAGTGCATTTTATGAATATCCTAATATGCAAATAACGTTTAATTATCGCCATTAGCTTATAACCATAAAGAATTTTACAGCAGAAAATTTAACGCATACGGTCATAAGCCCGCCGATCTGCACACACAACTCGGGGCGGGACGACGGCACCCCCGGGTGCTCCCTGGATTTTCTGCGATGAGTGCCTGATGAGCCTGTCTTCTATTGCCGCGCCGTACCGTTCGATCGAGTCGGCCCCTGCCCTCGCCGACCTGGACCCACTGCTGTTTACCCTGACCCGCGAGCTGGCCGCCAGCGCCGCCGAGGTGGACCGCAGCGGTGCCTTCCCCGCCGCCAACTTTGCCCTGCTGCAACGCCATGGCCTGCTCGCGCTCACCGTGCCGCGCGAGCTGGGGGGGGCCGGTGCCGACCTCGCCACCGCGCGCAAGGTGGTGGCCGCCGTGGCCAAGGGCGAGCCCTCCACCGCACTGATTCTGGTCATGCAGTACCTGCAGCACGTGCGCCTGCAGGACGACCAGCGCTGGCCGCTGTCGCTGCGCCAGCGCCTGGCCCGCGAAGCGGTGGAGCACGGCGCGCTGATCAATGCCTTCAGGGTCGAACCCGAGCTGGGCACCCCGGCCCGTGGCGGCCTGCCCGCGACCCTCGCGCGGCGTACCGCCGAAGGCTGGCGCCTGTCCGGCACCAAGCTCTACTCCACCGGCAGCCACGGCCTGAGCTGGTACCTGGTGTGGGCGCGCAGCGACGATGCCGACCCGCTGGTGGGCGGCTTTCTGGTGCACAAGGACAGCCCCGGCATCCGCATCGTCGATGAGTGGGATCACCTGGGCATGCGTGCCACCTGCAGCCACCGCGTCGAGTTCGACGATGTGCTGCTGCCGCTGGAGCATGCCGTGGCCGTCAGCCCGGCCAGCGCACCGCGCGCCGAGCTCGATGGCGAAGCTCAGCTGTGGATGGCGGTGCTGCTGGCCAGCCTCTACGACGGCGTGGCCCAGGCCGCACGCGACTGGCTGGTGAGCTTCCTGCGCGAGCGGGTGCCGTCCAACCTCGGCCAGCCGCTGGCCAGCCTGCCGCGCTTTCAGGAGCGGGTCGGGCGCATCGATACCCTGCTGTTCGCCAACCGCAACCTGCTCGACTCCGCGGCCAGCGGCCAGGTCACCGCGCAGCACGCCGGGCAGCTCAAGCAACTGGTCACGCACAATGCCATCCAGGCCGTGGAGCTGGCCATCGAGGCTAGCGGCAACCCAGGGCTTTCGCGGCACAACCCGCTGGAGCGGCACTACCGCAACGTGCTGTGCAGCCGCATCCACACCCCGCAGGATGACGTGGTGTTCCACAGTGCCGGGCGCTCGGCGCTGAGCCAGGAAGCGCCGTGACCCTCGCCCCCGGCTGACAGCGGCCGACCGGCCACGCACCGCCGCCCACCAAATCGGCCTATGCTCAAACAGGCCTGCCGGCGGAGGTGCACATGTGCGGACGACTGAGCCAGTACCACGGCATCCACGAGTTCGTGGACGCCCTGAGCATGCCCAACCCACTGGTCAACCGCGTGGGCGATGCGCCGCTTGGGCACTACAACGTGGCCCCCACCACCCAGCTGGCGGTACTCGGCCTGCAGCATGACACCCTGCACGCCGACCTGCTGCGCTGGGGCTGGCGGCCACACTGGGCGCAGGACAAGCCGGCACCGATCAATGCCCGCGTCGAGAAGGTGGCCCACGGCCCGTTCTTTCGCGCCATCTGGCCGCACCGGCTGATCGTGCCGGTCGACAACTGGTTCGAATGGGTCGATGAAGGCGGGCCTAAGAAGCAGCCCTACCTGATCCGCCGCCGCGATGGACGCCCTGCCCTGTGCGCGGCCATCGGCCAGCTGGGCGACCCACCCGGCGAACAGGACGGCTGCGTGATCATCACGGCCGACAGCCAGGGCGGCCTGCTGGATGTGCATGACCGGCGCCCGGTGGTGCTGGCTGCAGATGCGGCACGCCACTGGCTGGACCCCGCCACCTCCAAGGCATACGCCGAACAGCTGCTGCTGGACCTCGCCGAGCCCGCCCAGGTGTTCGAGTGGTACCCCGTGGACAGCGCCGTGGGCAACAGTCGCAACCAGGGCCCGGCCCTGGTGCAGCGCCGGCACCCCTGAACGGCGCCTACTCGCCCAGGTACGCCTTCTGCACCTGCTCGTTGTGCAGCAGGTCGCTGGCCTGGCCTTCCAGCGCGATGCGCCCGCCATCGATCACATAGGCGCGCTGGCAGGTCTGCAAGGCAAGCCTGGCGTTCTGCTCCACCAGCAGCAGGGTCACGCCACCCTTGACCACCTCGACGATGGTTTCGAAGATCTTCTGCACGATGATCGGCGCCAGGCCCATCGACGGCTCGTCGAGCAACAGCAGCTTGGGCCTGCCCATCAATGCCCGGGAAATTGCCAGCATCTGCTGCTCGCCGCCCGACATGGTGCCGGCCAGCTGAAAGGCGCGCTCCTTGAGCCGCGGGAAGATGCCGAACATCCGTTCGATATCGGCCTGGATCGCGTCCTTGCCGTCGGTTCGCGAGAACGCGCCCATCTCCAGGTTTTCGTACACCGTCAGCTTGGGGAAGATCCCGCGGCCTTCCGGCACCAGCGCCAGGCCCTGGCGGATCAGGTCGTAGCTCTTGATCGCCGCATGCGCCTTGCCATCGAAGGTGATCTGCCCGGCCACCGGGCTGAGCAGGCCGGCCAGGGTCTTGAGGGTGGTGGTCTTGCCGGCGCCGTTGGCGCCGATCAACGCGACCATTTCGCCCTCGCGGATGTGCAGGTCGATGCCCTTGATCGCCTGGATGGCCCCGTAGGCCACCTGCAGGTCGCGTACTTCAAGAATGTTCTTCATGTTCAGGCCACCGCCTCCGAACCCAGATAGGCCTCGATTACCCGAGGATCCCTTTGCACATCGGCCGGCAGGCCATCGGCGATCTTCCTGCCGAATTCCAGCACGGTGACGTGATCGCACAAGCCCATCACCAGCTTCACGTCATGCTCGATCAGCAGCACCGTCTTGCCGTCGGCCTTCATCTTGCACATCAGCTGGCGCAGGCCTTCGGTCTCGGAGGCGTTCATGCCGGCCGCCGGTTCGTCCAAGGCAATCAGCAAGGGTTCGGTGGCCAGCGAGCGGGCAATTTCCAGACGCCGCTGATCGCCGTAGGAGAGGTTCTTGGCCAGCTCCCCGGCCAGGTGCCCGATGCCCACATAGGCCAGCCAGTGCCGCGCAGCCTGGCGAATCTCGCGCTCTTCGCGCACGCAGGCCGGGGTACGGAACACAGCCCCGAACACCCCGCAGCGGGTGCGTACATGGCGACCGATCATCACGTTTTCCAGCGCGGTCATGTTGTGGAACAGCCGGATGTTCTGGAAGGTGCGCGAGATACCCGCCTCCACCACCTTGTGCGGCTTGCTGATGTTCAGCGGCTTGCCGTCGAATTCGACCTTGCCCTCTTCGGCCCGGTACAGCCCGGTAAGCACGTTGAACAGGGTGGTCTTGCCCGCGCCGTTGGGGCCCAGCAGGCCGCGGATCTCGCCGCGCCGGATCGACAGGTCGATGCCGTGCAGGGCCTGCAGGCCGCCAAAGAACTTGCTGACCGAACGCAGCTCCAGTAATACGTCGCTCATACCTTGTCCGCCTGTTGGGCCGGGTGATCGAAGGCCGGCGTGCTCGCGGGCACCGTGGTGCTCAGCGCGGTCGCCGCCGGGGTGGGCTCGGGGTCGCCGTCATGCAGCTCGGCGCGGCGCCGGTTGGACGGCCACAGGCCCTCGGGCCGGTAGCGCATCACCAGAATCAGCGCCAGGCCGAACACCAGCATGCGCAGGGTCGAGGCATCCAGCACGTTGCGCAGCACCTCGCGGCTGACGAAGGTCACGTTGTCCATCACGAACGGCTGTATCCAGTTGACCAGGTCGCGGAACACCTCGGGCATCACCGACAGGATCAACGCCCCAAGCACCACGCCGCGAATCGAGCCCATGCCGCCGAGCACCACCATCGCCAGCACCATGATCGACTCCATCAGGGTGAACGACTCGGGGCTGACGAAGCCCTGGTAGCTGGAAAACAGCACCCCGGACACCCCGCCAAAGGTCGCGCCCATGGCAAATGCCAGCAGCTTGAGGTTGCGCTTGTTCAGGCCCATGGCCTCGGCCGCCACCTCGTCCTCGCGCAGGGCCATCCAGGCCCGCCCGATGCGCGAGACTTCGAGGCGCTTGGACAGCACGATGGCGAAGATCACCACCACCAGGAAGAACAGGTAGTAGCTGATCACCGGGGTGACCTTGAGCCCGAACAGGCTCCATGAGGTCTGCAGCGACAGCAGCGCCTCGGGCGCCTGCCCTGCGGCATGCGACCAGGCCCCGCCGTCGATGTGCAAGGGTGCGATGTTGCTGATGCCCTGCGGTCCGTTGGTGATGTTCACCGGCTGGTCGAGGTTGTTCATGAAGATGCGGATGATCTCGCCAAAGCCCAGGGTCACGATGGCCAGGTAGTCGCCGCGCAGCTTGAGCACCGGGGCGCCGATCAGCACCCCGCAGATGGCCGCGGCAATCGCTGCCAGCGGGATGATCACCCACAGCGGCCAGTTCAGCACGCCGTCCACCAGCCCGGCCATATTCAGGTGCGGCGAGGCCAGCAAGGCGTACAGGTAGGCGCCGATGGCATAGAAGCCGATGTAGCCCATGTCGAGCAGGCCGGCGTAGCCGATCACGATGTTCAGGCCCAGTGCCAGCAGCACGTAGAGCATGGCAAAGCCGAGGATGCGTACCCAGGTGGGCCCCAGGAACGGAATGCTGTCGACGACGAAGGGCAAGGCCACGAACGCCAGGATCAGCAGCAGGTACTGTGCGGTTTGGTTTTTCATGTGCGTTGCCTCCTAGGCCCGGTCGGCCTGGCGTTCGCCCATCAGGCCGTTGGGCCGGAACAGCAGCACCAGAATGAGCACGGCGAACGCGAAGATGTCCTGGTAGTTGGCGCCCAGGAAGCCCCCGGTGAGGTGGCCGGTGTAGCCGGCGGCCAGCGACTCGATCAGGCCCAGCAGCAGCCCGCCGGCCATGGCCCCGAACAGGTTGCCGATGCCGCCCAGCACCGCCGCCGAGAAGGCCTTGAGCCCCAGCAGCAGGCCCATGTAGGCGTCGGCCTGGCCGTAGTTGACCGCGCGCATCACCCCGGCGATGGCGCCAAGCCCGGCACCGATCAGGAAGGTCGCGGAAATCACCCGGTTGATGTTGATACCCATCAGCCCGGCCACTTCCTGGTTCTGCGCGGTGGCGCGCATGGCCTTGCCCAGGCGCGTCTTGTCGACCAGCAGCCACAGCCCCAGCATGATCACCACCGAGATGATCATGATGCTCATCTGCACGTTGGTGACGGTGGCGCCGAACACCTCGATCGGGCGGGTTTCGACCACTTCGGGGAAGGTCTTGTAGCCACGCCCCCAGATCATCATCGCCAGGTTCTGCAAGGCGATCGAGATGCCGATCGCGAGGATCAGCGGGGTCAGGCGCGGGGCCTTGCGCAAGGGCCGGTAGGCGAACTTCTCCATGCCCTGGGCCATCAGCATGCACACCGCCGCCGCCACCATGATCGCCAGCAGCAGGGTCAGGATGCCGGGCGCAAAGCCCATGCCCGCGAGCATGCTCAGCACCGAGATGGTCACCATGGCGCCCACCATCACCACCTCGCCGTGGGCGAAGTTGATCAGGCCGATGATGCCGTAGACCATGGTGTAGCCCAGGGCTACCAGGGCATAGATGCTGCCCAGCACCAGGCCGTTGAGGACCTGCTGCAACAAGATATCGAAATTGCCTTCCACGAGCTGAATCCTCAAAACTGCGTTGTCGCTCACCGCGTGCGCTGGCAACAGCGACGCGGCGGCATGCCTGGCAGGTCAGAAATGAACGCTTCTTATTGTTGCGAGCCGGGCGGCCCGCTTGTTATTCGAGGTAGAGCAACGGCTCAGTCGCGCTCGACCGAGAGGGTTTTCCAGCCGCCGTCGGCAAACTGGAACACCGTGGCGGCCGGGCTTTTCAGGTTGCCGAATTCATCGAATGCGATGGTGCCGGTGACGCCCTCGTAGCTTTCGCTCTTGAGTACCGGCAGGTACACGGCAGGGTCGGCCGACTGCGCCTTGACCATGGCGGTGATCGCCGCCCAGGTGGCGTCGTACGCCGCAGGCGAGGACTGCACCACGCCCGTGCCGAACTTGGCCTTGAGCTTCTGCTCGAACGCCGCGCCCTTGGGCATCTCCAGCAACGGGGTGCCGTAGTTCCAGGCGTACACGCCCTCGGCGGCGCTGCCGGCCATCTTCTTGAACTCGTCGTTGGGCAGGTTGCCGATGTTCATGAACCTGGCCTTCAGGCCCAGGTTCTTCATCTGCTTGGCCATGGGGGCGGCCTGGTAGTCGAGGGCGGCGAAGAACACCGCATCGACCTTCTGCGACTTGGCGGTGGTGAGGATGGCATTGAAGTCGGTGGACTTGTCGTTGGTGTATTCGCGTACCACCACGTTGCCACCGGCGGCCTTGACCGCCTTGGTCACTTCGTCGGCCAGGCCCTGGCCGTAGGCGGTGCGGTCGTCGAAGATCGCGATGCGCTGGGCCTGCAGGGTCTTGACCAGGTAGTTGCCGGCATAGCGGCCGAGGGTGGCGTCGTCGTTGACCACGCGAAACACGGTCTTGATGCCCTGGCGGGTCAGCGCCGGGTTGGTCGCCGACGGCGAGATCTGCGGGATGCCGGCATCGGCGTAGATCTTCGAGGCCGGGATGCTGGTGCCCGAGTTGTAGTGCCCGATCACCACCGCCACCTTCGAATCCACCAGGCGTTGCGCCACGGCGGTACCGGTACGCGGGTCGGCCACATCGTCCTCGGACACCAGCTTGAACTGGGCCACCTTGTCGCCCAGCTTCAACTGCTGCTGGTTGGCCTCTTCGATGGCGATGCTCACGCCATGTTCCACATCCAGCCCCTGGTGTGCAGAGGGCCCGGTCAGCGGGCCGGCAAAGCCGATCCGTACCAGCTGGGTGTCCGCCGCGTTCGCCGTGCCAGCCCCCATCAGTGTTGCCATCAGTGCAGCAAGGGCGGTCAAACCCCGGTTGTTCTTATTCATTCTCAGCTCCCAGTAATCATTGGACGAACTGCACACGCCTGGCCAACCTCGCCGGCGCACTTGTAAGATAACAGTCAGCAGGCAACTGTCAATGGGTGTATGCTTGAGGAAAATGAAAATGCTGACAAAAGCCACGCACGCCTTGATCCATGCACCTTAACGAGGCATGGGATTGCAGTAGAATCAGGCGCTTGCACCATAACAAGTCAGTTGTTTGATAACATATGGCTACATTTTCGCCGCTACTTCGGGTTTTTAGCGGGTCGGGTGAAATCGACGCAGATCGCGTTTGACGGATGCGCCAACCTGTTCAACCATTCAATCCATCGTGATGAGCACATCAGTTTCAGGAGCTACACAACTATGAATGCGTCGTTTGGAACGCGCAGGGCCAATCTGGCGGAGACAGTGATCCACGAGCTGTCCAACCGGATCGACAATGGCACATACGGGCCGGGGCAGAAGCTTCCGTCCGAACAGGAGCTGTGCAAGGAATTCGGCGTCAGCCGCCCTGTGATTCGCGAGGCCGTGGCCTCGCTGCGTCTGGGCGGTCGGCTGATCGCCCGCCAGGGTGTAGGCGTGTTCGTGGTCGAGCAGGACGTCAAGCGCCTGGGCTTTGCCCTGAGTACCGCAGTCGATGACGTGCGCGCCGCCGCCCACGTGCTGGAACTGCGCCTGGGCATCGAGACCGAGTCGGTCGCGCGTGCCGCCGAGCGCCGCAGCCCCACCAGCGTGGCGCAGATCACCGAGGCCTTCGACCGCTTCAACGCGCTGGACGGCTCCAACCTCGAGGAAGAGGCCCGTGCCGACTTCGAGTTCCACCTGGCGATTGCCCGCGCCACCAACAACCCGCACTTCCCGCAGCTGCTCGAAGCCCTGGGCCCGGACATCATCTTCGACCTCAACCTCAAGCACGGCCAGTCCACCGGCAAGAACCGCCTGGCGCACATCAAGAAGATCGGCCGCGAACACGGCGCGATTCTCTCGGCCATCAGCATGGGCGACGTCAACGCCGCCCGTTCGGCGGTGCGCAAGCACCTGGAAGAAAGCCTGTCGCGTTACCAGCGCCTGGTCGACAGCGGCGACTGAGCGGCGCTGTCGCCCTGCCCTCGCGGGTCAGCCCAGGCCCAGGCACACGTACTTGATCTCGAGGTAATCCTCGATCCCGTAGCGCGAGCCTTCGCGCCCCAGCCCCGATGACTTCACACCGCCAAACGGTGCGACCTCGGTGGCCAGCACGCCGACATTGACGCCGACCATGCCGTACTCCAGGGCCTCCGAGACCCGCCAGATCCGCCCCACATCCCGTGCATACAGGTAGCAGGCCAGGCCGAACTCGGTGGCATTGGCCTGGGCGATGACCTGTTCTTCGCTGTGAAAGCGAAACAGCGGCGCCACCGGCCCGAAAATCTCCTCGCGGGCCACGCGCATGTCCGGTGTCACCTCGGCCAGCACGGTGGGCTGGTAGAACGCCTCGCCAAGGGGGTGGCGCCGGCCACCGGCGACCAGTCGCGCACCGCCCTCCAGTGCGTCGCTCACCATCGCCTCGACCCCGGCCACGGCCTTGGCATCGATCAGCGGGCCGACGGTGGTACCGGCCTGGCTGCCCTCGCCCACCACCAGCTCGCCGACCCGCTGGGCAAAACGCTCGACAAAGCGCTCGTAGATGCCGTCCTGGATGTAGAAGCGATTGGCGCACACGCAGGTCTGCCCGCTGTTGCGGAACTTGGCCACCAGTGCGCCCTCCACCGCCGCTTCAAGGTCCGCGTCGTCGAACACGATGAAGGGCGCGTTGCCGCCCAGCTCCAGGGTCACCTTCTTCACCGTGGCCGCGCTCTGCTGCAGCAACTGGATGCCGATGGGCGTGGAGCCGGTGAACGACAGCTTGCGCACCACCGGGTTGGCGGTCAGTTCGCCACCGATGGCGGCCGAGTCGCCGGTCACCACGTTGAGCACGCCACGCGGTATGCCCGCGCGTTCGGCCAGCACGCACAGCGCCAGGGCGCTGAACGGGGTCTGCGAGGCGGGCTTGAGCACCAGCGTGCACCCGGCCGCCAGGGCCGGGGCGGCCTTGCGCGTGATCATCGCCGCCGGGAAGTTCCACGGCGTGATCGCCGCGCACACGCCAATCGGCTCCTTGGTCACCAGCAGGCGCCGGTCGGCCTGCGGCGAGGGGATCACGTCGCCATACAGGCGCTTGCCCTCCTCGGCATAGAACTCCACATAGGCTGCGGCGAAGGCGATCTCGCCACGGGCCTCGGCCAGGGGCTTGCCCTGCTCGGCGGTCATGATGCGCGCCAGGTCTTCCTGGTGCAGGAGAATTTCGCGAAACCACGCCTGCAAGCGGCTGGCGCGTTCCTTGGCGGTGAGGGCGCGCCAGGCCGGCAGCGCCGCCTGGGCGGCGAACACGGCGCGGCGGGTTTCGTCGGCGCCCATGCGCGGCACGCCACCCAGGCGCTGGCCGGTGGCCGGGTTGGTCACGTCAATGCTGCGGGCGCTGTCGGCGCCCACCCAGGTTCCATCGATATAGCAACGTTCACGCAGCAGATCAGGATCGGCAAGGTTCATGCTGATGGGCTCGCAGGGGAATGGGGGAAACGGCGGGAGGCAGACCCTGCCCCCCGCCTGGAGGGTCAACGCGACGCCAGGGCCTTTTCGCGGATCTGGCTGAGGGTCATGCGCGGGGTCAGCGCCTCGGGATCGATCTGCACCTCGATCAGCGCCGGCTTGCCCGACGCCTCGCAACGCTCGAACGCACCCGCGAACTGCTCGGTGGCGCTCACCGTTTCGGCATGCAGGCCATAGGCCCGTGCCAGCGCGGCGAAGTCGGGGTTGTGCAGGTCGGTACCCGACACCCGCCCCGGGTAGCTGCGCTCCTGGTGCATGCGGATGGTGCCGTACATGCCGTTGTTCACCACCACCACGATGACCCGGGCGTCATAGTGCGCGGCAGTGGCCAGCTCCTGGCCGTTCATCAGAAAGCAGCCATCACCGGCGAACGCCACCACGCTGCGCTGCGGCGCGGTGAGCTTGGCCGCTATCGCCGCCGGCACGCCATAGCCCATCGAGCCGTTGGTGGGCCCCAGCAAGGTGCGAAACGCCTGGTGCTGGTAGCCGCGGTGCACCCAGCCGGTGTAGTTGCCGGCACCGCAGGTGATGATGCTGTCGGCGGCCAGGTGCTGGTTGAGCCAGGCGATCACCTCGCTCATCTGTACCGCGCCGGGCGAACGCGGGCATTCGAAGTTGGCCCGGTAGCCGCTGTTCAGGCGCTGTACCCACTCGGCGAACGCCTGTGGCTTGGCCGGCGCCAGCGCCGCCAGTTGCGCGGCGATGGTCGGCATGCCGGCGTTGATCGCCAGGGTCGGCTGGTACACCCGGCCCAGTTCCTCGATGCCGGGGTGAATGTGCACCAGCGCCTGCCTGGGCACCGGAATGTCCACCAGGGCATAGCCGCCGGTGCTCATCTCGCCCAGGCGTGCACCGATCACCAGCAGCAGGTCACTGCTTTTCACCGCCTCCACCAGCTCGGGGCCGGCGGCAAGGCCCAGGTCGCCGGCGTACTGGGGCAAGGTGTTGTCGAACAGGTCCTGGCAGCGGAACGAAGCCGCCACAGGCAGGTTCTGGGCCTGGATGAAGCGCCGCGCATCGGCCACCGCCGCGGCGGTCCAGCCGCCACCGCCCAGCACCACCAACGGGCGCTGTGCCTCGCCCAGCAGAGCCTGCAGGCGCTGCAGGTCGGCAGATGCCGCCGCCGCTTCGATCCGCCGGGCCGGGCCGGCATCGGCCACTGCCACCCGATCCGTCAGCATGTCTTCGGGCAGGGCCACCACCACCGGGCCGGGGCGGCCGTTGGTGGCGCGGTGGAACGCCTGGCTGAGCAGCTCGGGCAGGCGCGCGGCATCGTCGACCTCCACCACCCACTTGGCCATCTGGCCGAACATGCGGCGGTAGTCGATCTCCTGGAAGGCTTCGCGCTCCACCTGGTCGCGGGCCACCTGGCCGATGAACAGGATCATCGGCGTGGAGTCCTGGAAGGCGGTGTGCACGCCGACCGAGGCATTGGTCGCCCCCGGCCCGCGGGTGACGAAGCAGATACCCGGCTTGCCGGTGAGCTTGCCGTAGGCTTCGGCCATGTAGGCGGCGCCGCCCTCCTGGCGGCACACGATCAGCTCGATGTCGTCCCTGGCATCGTGCAAGGCATCGAGCACCGCCAGGTAGCTCTCGCCGGGCACGCAGAACGCGCGTTCCACGCCATTGATGCGCAAGGCATCGACCAGCACCTGCCCGCCCGTGCGCAGCCCGTTGTTGTCAGTGTTCATCTTGTTGTTCTCCATCAGGCGGCGCGGTCAGATGACCGAGTCTTCCAGGAAAGGACGATTCTCGATCACCCGTTGATAACTCAGGGCACTCAGGTCCAGGGTGCGGTAGCCCCCGTAGATGATCAGCTCGCTCAGGCCGCGGCCGATGGCCGGTGCCTGCTGCAGGCCGTGGCCACTGAAACCGTTGCAGAACAGGAAGTTGCGCACCTGGTCATGGGGGCCGACGATGGCGTTGTGGTCGAGCACGCAGAAGTCGTAGTGCCCGGCCCAGGAGTTGACCACCTTGATCGCCTCGAACGCCGGCACACGCTCGGCCAGCACCGGCCACACCTCTTCCTCGAATTCGTCGTGCATCACGTCGAAGTCGCTGAAATCCACCTCCGGGTCGTGGCGTGGGTAGGTGCCGCCCAGGTACAGGTGGCCTTCGGGGCGGAAGAACACCCCGGTGGGGTCGATGGTCAGCGGCACGGTGCCGGGCAGCGGCGTATGGCAGTCGAACACGAACAGCGAACGGCGCCGCGCCTCCACCGGAATGTCCAGCCCGGCCAGGCGCGCCACCTGGCGTCCACGGGTGCCGGCGGTGTTGACCAGCTGGCCACAGCCGATCAACTGGCCATCGCCCAGGCGCACACCGGTGATCACATCACCCTCGCGCAGCACCTGGACCACTTCGTTCTCGACATACTCCACGCCCAGGCTGCGGGCCTTTCTGCGAAAGCCGTTCATGATCCCGTAGTTGTCGAACCAGCCCTCGTCCCTCTCGCCATAGGTGCCGCCGGCCAGGCTGTCGGGGTTGACCCACGGGAAGCGGCGGATCAGCGCCTCGGTGTCCAGCAACGTGACGTCGGCACCGTTGTCCAGCTGGGTCTGGTGCAGACGCTTGAGCACGTCGAAACCCTTCTGGTCGGCCAGGAACAGGTAGCCGTTCTCCTTGAAGGCCAGGTCGGGCCTGTCGCCATTGACCGCCATCAGTTCGGGGAAGTCGCGGATGAACTGCGCGCCAAAGCGCGAGATCTGGATGTTGATCGGGTTGGAGAACTGCACCCGGATAGAGCTGCTGGACAACGCCGTGGCCGATTGGGCATAGGTCCAGTCGCGCTCCACCACCAGCACCGAGCCGGTGAAGTCCGGGTTGCTGGCCAGAAAATACGCGGTGGCGCTGCCATTCACCGCACCGCCGACGATCACCACATCGTAATGCTGCTTTGTTGCTGTCGAAGCCATGGCTGGGGTCTCTTCAAAAGTGCTCGGAAAAGGTCATTTCGGGTCTTCGAAGTGGCCGGCGCCGGCGAAGTTGCCGCCGTGGTAGCGCGCCGCCGGCTCGTTCGGGTCCAGCGGCGGGTGCTCGGCCAGGACCTTCTCGCGGTAGTCGTCGGCGCTGTCCCTGGGCACGTAGCCGAGGGAGGACGCCAGGCGGTTGTCCCACAGGGTTTCGCGGTTGTCGGACATGCCGTACACGATCATGTGGCCGACCCGTGGCGCCAGCAGCGAGCGCTCGCACAGCTGCGCGAAGTCGGCGAACGACAGCCAGGTGGCGAGCATGCGCCGGTCCAGCGGCTCGGGGAACGAGGAGCCGATGCGCAGGTTCACCGACTCGATGGCGAACTTGTCCCAGTAGTAGCGGCCCAGGTCCTCGGCAAAGCACTTGCTCACCCCGTACAGGCTGTCGGGGCGGTGCGCTGCGCTGGCGTCGATGGTTTCGGTGCGGTCATAGAAGCCGATGGCGTGGTTGGAACTGGTGTAGATCACGCGCTTGACGCCATGCTGGCGCGCCGCTTCATAGATGTTGTAGGTGCCCACGATGTTGCCGTTGAGGATCGCCGCGAAGGTGTCCTCCACCGGCACGCCGCCGGCATGGATGATGGCATCCACGCCCTCGGCCAGCGGCAGCACATCGGCCAGGTTGCCCAGGTCGCAGCGCACCAGTTCTTCGTGCGGCGCGGCGCTGCCCATGTCGGCGATATCGGTCAGGCGCAGCTCGTCGGCAAAGGCCTGCATGTGCTTGCGCAACACGCTGCCCAGGCGGCCGGCTGCACCGGTGATCAACAAACGTTTGAACGGCTTGCTCATGCTTGAAACCTCGTGAAAGTCGGTTTGTCGTGACTAGGCCAGCGCCGCGAACGCATCGCGCAGCTGCCCCAGGGCCTGCTCCAGCTCCTGGCGCGAGGTGGCGAACGACAGGCGAATGTAGGGTTCGAGGCCAAAGGCCGAGCCCGGCACCGTGGCCACCTTGCCCACCCGCAGCAGGTAGCTGGCAAGGTCGGCGTCGGTTTCGATCACCTGCCCGTCCGGTGTGCGCCTGCCGATGAACGCGGCGCATTGCGGGAAGGCATAGAACGCGCCCTCGGGCATCTGCAGGCTCAGCCCCTCGATGGCCGCCAGGCCCTCGACCACCAGCGCTCCTCGGGCCTGGTACTCGCGATTGGCCTGGCGCACGAAATCCTGCGGGCCATTGAGCGCCGCAGCAGCCGCCAGTTGCGAAATGGTCGACGGGCAGGTGGTGGTCTGTGACTGGGTCTTGTTCATTGCCACGATCAGCTCGCGTGGCCCGGCCGCATAGCCCAGGCGGTAGCCGGTCATGGCGTAGGCCTTGGACACGCCGTTGATCAGCAAGGTGCGCTCGCGCAGGTGCGGGCAGGCGCTGACGAACGACACGAACGGCTGCCTGCCCAGCACGATGTGCTCGTAGATCTCGTCGGAGATCACCAGCACCCGGGGGTGGCGCTCCAGCACGGCGCCCAGGGCCGCGAACTCTTCACGGCTGTAGATCGCCCCGCAGGGGTTGTTCGGCGAGTTCAGCATCAGCCAGCGGGTACGCGGGGTGATGGCGGCCTCAAGGCGCGCGGCATCCAGCTTGAAGCCGTGTTCGGCGCCGCACGGCACCACCTTCGGCACGCCGCCGTTGAGCATCGCCATGTCGGTGTACGACACCCAGTACGGCGCTGGCGTGAGCACTTCATCGCCCTGCTCCAGGGTGGCGAGAAACGCATTGAACAGCAGCTGCTTGGCGCCATTGCCCACGCAGATTTCGTCCAGTGCGTAGCGCAGGCCGTTTTCCCGCTCGAACTTGTCGACGATGGCCTGGCGCAGCACCTCCAGTCCATTGGGCGCGGTGTAGTGGTTGTTGCCCTCGAGCATCGCCTGGTGCGCGGCCTCGATCACGTGGGCCGGGGTGTTGAAGTCCGGTTCGCCCAGGCTCAGGTTGATCACCGGCTCGCCCTTGGCCAGCATCTGCTTGGCCAGCACCGATACCGCCATGCTCGGCGAGCTTTTCACCGCCCGCACACGGGCACTCTGAAAGTCCATGGGTCAGCCCTCCTGGCCGGGTTCGAAGGCGTAGTCGTCGCGTGCCTGGCTGGCACTGATGTAGCCAAAGCGCAGGTCGCGCGCCACCTCGTGGCGTGGCCGCTGGCGCGGGTCGCCGTAACCGCCGCCACCCGGCAGGCGCAGCACCAGGCGCCGATCGGCCGGCACGAACTGCTGGCCCTTGCCGCGCAGCAGGGTGCCGTCGTCCAGGCCCACGTAGCCCTGGGCCCCCTCCTTGCCCCCCTCGAGCCCACGCGCCGGGTACTGGATGCGGTCGAACATGGCGCTGAAGCGGAAGCTGTAGCCTTCGGCGGCCGACACCTCGATTTCCTGGCCCAGGCCGCCGCGCAGCAGGCCGGCACCTCCAGAGCCTTCGCGCAGTTCCTTGCGCCACACCACCACCGGGCCGGCCTGTTCGGTGGCTTCCACCGGCATGGTGTGCACGCCGCTGGGGAACGCGGTGGCGCTCAGGCCGTCCATGCCGGAGCGCGCGCCCATGCCGCCGCTGTTGAACATCAGCATCTCGGCGTTGCGCCCGGTCGGGTTGCTGTCCAGCGGGCGCACGCTCAGGTGCAGGTTCCACAATGCGCTGGCGCCCTCGGCCGGCACCTGGCCGGGCAGGCACTTGTGCAGCGCACCCAGCACCAGGTCGGGCACGAAGTGGCCCAGTACATGGCGTACCGATACCGGCGCCGGGTGCTTGGCATTGAGAATGCAGCCTTCGGGCGCAGTGACCGCAAAGGGCTCCAGCGAGGCGCTGTTGTTGGGGATCTCAGGCGCCACGATGCACTTGAGCCCGTAGCAGGCATAGGCCTTGGCGTAGCCCAGCGGCACGTTGATGCCGAACTGGCTCATGCCCGAGGTACCGCTGAAGTCGGTGAGAATGCCGTCCGGGCCCACCGTCAGGGTCACCGCCAGCGTCACCGGCACGTCGTAGCCGTCCAGGGTCATGCTGTTGTGGTAGGTGCCATGGGGCAGCGACTTGAAGCATTCCAGGGTGGCGCGGCGACTGTGCTCCAGGATGAACCCGCCGATGTGCTCCAGGTCGTCCAGGGCAAACTCGTCGAGCATGCTCAGCAGGCGTTTGTGCCCGGTCTCGTTGCAGGCCGACAGTGCGTAGAAGTCGCCGACCACGCGGTCGTTCTCGCGCACGTTGTTGCGCAGGATGTTGATCAGGTCGCGGTTCACCTGGCCGCGCTCGAACAGCTTCATGATCGGGATGAACAGGCCTTCCTCGTACACCTCGCGGGCATCCGGGCCGAAACCGCGCCCGCCGATGTCCACCACGTGGGCGGTACTGGCGAAGTAGCCGATCAGCCGGCCCTTGTAGAACGAGGGCGAGACGATGGTGATGTCGTGCAGGTGCCCGGTGCCCTTCCACGGGTCGTTGGTGACGTACACGTCGCCTTCGAAGATGTTGTCCGGGCCGATGTCGTTGATGAAGTGCACCACCGCCTCGGCCATGGTGTTGACGTGGCCGGGGGTGCCGGTAACGGCCTGGGCCAGCATGTTGCCGGCGCGGTCGAACACCCCGGCCGAGAGGTCGCCGGCTTCGCGTACGCTGGTGGAGAACGCGGTGCGGATCAGGGTCAGGGCCTGTTCTTCGACCACCGACACCAGGCGGTTCCACATCACCTGCATTTGAATATCGATCATTGTTTCGCTCATGGGTTATCGCCTTCCAAACGAATGCGGCTTAGCGCCGGACGACCAGCAGGCAGCCGTCGGGCTGGACCGTGGCGGTGAACGAGGACGACACGAAGGTCGAGGTTTCGCGCTCGGCGATGATCGCCGGGCCATCGATGCGCGCACCGGCCTGCAGCGCTTCGCGCTGGTAGATGCCGGCATCGACGAAACCGCCGGCGACCACGTCGAACACCTGGCGACGCGCCACTTCGTGGGCGCGGTGCGAGGCCTTGACCTGGCTGGCCAGCGCCACGGGCGGCAAGGGCGAACTGGCCTTGACCGACCAGCTGACGATCTCCACGTCCGGGCCTTCGATCGGGCGGCCGAAGAACACGGTGTAGGCCGCCTCGAACAGCGTCTTGAACTGCGCCGTGTCGCTGTTGCTGAAAGCCTTGAACGGCAGGCTCACGGGGATCTCCCAGCCCTGGCCGACGTAGCGCATGAACGCGGTGCACTCCATCTCCGGCTCGCCCTCGGGCATGCCCTGGCGCAGGAAGCCCAGGGCCTCGGCCTTCATGTCGTCGATCAGTGCATTGACCTGCCCCGCCTCGAACTCGGCCAGGCGCACGAAGGCGCTGCGTACCGCTTCATAGCCGAACGGCGCACGCAGAAAACCGATGGCCGACCCTACCCCGGCGCCGGCCGGCACCAGAAAGCGCGACACACCCATCTTTTCGCACAGACGCGCAGCGTGCAGCGGGCCACCGCCACCAAAGGTGATCATGGTGTAGTCGGCAATGTCCTTGCCGCTCTCCACCGCGTGCACCCGGCCGGCGTTGGCCATGTTCTCGTCGACCACTTCGCAGATGCCGAAGGCGGCGGTGCGCGGGTCCATGCCCAGCGGCTGGCCTATCACCCGGTCCACCGCGCTGGCGGCATTGTCGACCGACAGGCGCAGCGCGCCGCCGGCGAAATTGTCGGCATCCAGGCGGCCCAGCAGCAGGTTGGCATCGGTGATGGTCGGCTCAAGGCCACCGCGGTCATAGCAGGCCGGGCCCGGCTCGGACGCCGCGCTGTGCGGGCCCACACGAATCTGGCGCATGCTGTCGATGCTGGCGATGGAACCGCCGCCGGCGCCGATCTCGACCATCTCCACCACCGGGATGGAAATCGGCATGCCGCTGCCCTTCTTGAAGCGGTAGGTGCGCGCCACTTCGAAGGTCTTGGCGGTCTTGGGCACCTGGTTCTCGATCAGGCAGATCTTGGCCGTGGTGCCGCCCATGTCGAACGACACCACCGCGTCGAGCGCGTATTTGCGCGCAATGTCGGCGGCGAAGATCGCCCCACCCGCCGGGCCCGACTCCACCAGGCGCACCGGAAACTCGGCGGCGCTCTGCACCGAGATGATGCCGCCGCCGGAATGGATCATGAACACCGGGCAATCGGCGCCGGCGGCCTTGAGGGTGATCACCAGGCGGTCCAGGTACGACTTGATCAGGGGTTTGACGTAGGCGTTGGCGCACACGGTGTTGAAGCGTTCGAACTCGCGCATCTGCGGCGAGACTTCGCTGGAGATCGAAATCGACAGGTGTGGCAGGCGCGCCTGCAGGGCGTCGCGCAACAGGCGCTCGTGGGCACCATTGATGTAGCTGTGGATCAGGCCGATGGCCACGCTCTGGTAGTCGCCCTCGCCGATGCGCTGCACCAGCGCGTCGATATCGGCCTGTTGCGGGGCGATCAGCACGTTGCCGCGTACGTCCAGGCGCTCGCGCAGGGTGTAGCGGTGCTCGCGCTCGATCAGCGGCGGTGGCAGCGCAATGTTGATGTCGTACTGCTCGAAGCGGTTTTCGGTGCGCATCTCCAGCGTGTCGCGAAAACCTTCGGTGGTGATGAACGCAGTGCGGGCGCCGCGGCGCTCGATCAGGGCATTGGTGGCCAGGGTGGTGCCGTGGATCAGTTGCTCGATATCCGACAGCTTCAGGCCTGCCGCGTCGACGACCGCCTGCACGCCCGTGAGGATCGCACGCTCGGGCAATGCGTAGTCCGTCAGAATCTTGGTCGAGTGCAACACCCCGCCGACATCCAGCGCGATATCCGTAAAGGTCCCACCTATGTCCACGCCGACTCGGCATGCTGTAGCAGTCATCGTCGTTCCCCTGAATTCTTGTGCTTGTCACACCCGACTGGTTGGCGGGTTTAATGTAAGTTATATGTTGTCTTACAGGCGGTCAAGCACTAACACCACGCTTTTCCACCCTCGCCCGGGCTGGCGTGCCGATGCGCCGTGCGCACCGGCACCGCCTGCCTCAGCCGAGCGTCTTGACCATCCGCGCGCCGCCCACGGCCTGGGCCGTGGGGAACACCTCCAGACGCGAAACGTCCACCTGCTCGGGCAGGCGCAAGGCCGCCAGCAGCAGATGGGCGATGTCCTCGGGCATGATCGAGGCGTAGCCGTCATACAGCTCGCTGCCCGCGGCCTGCATGCCCATGGCGGTGCGGTACAGCTGGGTCTGCACGCGACCCGGGGCGATTTCGGTCACCCGCACCCCGCTGCCCAGCAGGTCGCAGCGCAGCGCGTCGCAGAACAGGCTGATGCCGGCCTTCGACGAACCATACACCGCCGCCCCGGGGTGCGGCGCACGCCCGGCACTCGAGCCGATGAAGAACAGGTGGCCATGGCCGCGCTGCACCATGCCCGGCAGCACCTGACGGGTCAGGTGCAGGGGCGCCTTGAGGTTGATGTCGAGCATGGTGTCGATCTCGGCCGGGTCCATGTCCTGGAACGCGGCGCGGCTCGACAGCACCCCGGCATTGTTGACCAACACGTCCACCGGGTACTGGCTCAGCACCTGGGCAAAGGCGTCGGCCTGGCGCACGTCGGCCTCCACCGTCACCACGCCCTGCTCCTGGCCCAACGCCTGCAGCGCCTCACGGCTGCGGCCCACGGCAATCACCTGCAGGCCGGCATCGCGCAGGGCCAGCACGATGGCCTTGCCGATGCCGCTGGTGGCACCGGTCACCAGTGCACAGCGGTAGGACGCCGGTAATGCGGCTGCTTCAGGCATAGATATAACCCCCGCTGACAATCACGTTCTCACCCGTGGCATAGCTGTTGCGGCTGCTGCCCATCATCACGATCCATTCGGCGATCTCTGCAGGTTCCGCCGCGCGGCCCAGCGGGTTGGCGGCGGCCAGCTCGCCGAGAAAACCCAGCTGGCGAGCGCGCTCGGTGGCAAAGCCGGCCGGCGCCACCGAGTTGACCAGGATCTGGTCCTTGGCACAGGCCTGGGCGAAGGATTTGGTCAGGCTCACCACCGCCGCCTTGGTGGCGGCATAGTGGGCGTTCTGCGGGTGCGCCTTGAAGGCGTCCACCGAGGTCACGTTGACGATGCGCCCGGTCACCTGCGGCGCCGCGACGAAGCCCTGCATGTGGCGCACGGCGGCGACCATCATGTGGTAGGTGCCCTTGATGTTGACCGCGTTTTCCAGGTCCCATTCTTCGTCGGTGATCTCGAAGATGTCCTGGCGCGGGTAGATCGCCGCGCTGTTGACCAGGCAGTGCACCCGCCCCAGTGCCTCGACGACCTGCCCGAAGGCTGCATGGGCGCTGGCCTGGCGCGAAATGTCCGCCGCCGCCGTGGCCACCTCGCAATCCAGGGCGCGCAAGGTGCTTGCCGCCTCGGCCATCAACTGCTCATTGCGATCGATCAAGCCGATTTTTCGTGCCCCACGCTTGACCATCAACCTGGCGGTTTCCAGGCCCAAACCCGAAGCCCCGCCAACGATTACGACCGTCTGACCTTCCATAACCACCTCCGCGCATTAGTCTTTACGTAAGATGCCTGTTGTCTTACATTTGGTCAAACCGAATTTGCCCCGCTCGATGCCCTTACAGGACTGCGCCATGCCCGCTGCCGCTACTGCCTGCTCGCCCCGGGACCGTCTGCTCGACGCGGCCACCGAACTGTTCGCCACCCGCGGCTACCAGGCCATCGGCCTGCGCGACCTGGCCAGCCATCTGGGCCTGCGTGCCGGCTCGCTGTACCACCACATCGAGAACAAGCAGTGCCTGCTGTTCGAGCTGATCGAGTCGACCCTGGCCGACCTGGTGTTCGACACAAAACGCTGCATGAAAGGCGCCAGAACCCCCGAAGAGCGCCTGCAGCGCTTCGTCCAGGCGTTTGTGCGGTTCAACCTGGCACACGCCCATCGCGTGCAATTGGTGACTCGCGAGTACGTCAACCTGTCCCACGAACAGCAGTTGCAGATCGACGCGCTCAACCGCAGCCATGCGTCGATCCTGAGCGGCATCATTGCTAGCGAGTGTGCACGCGACGGGCGCCAGGGAGGCGCGATCGGCCTCGTCACCCATGCCGTCATCGGCATGCTGTACGGGCATGCGCAGTGGCGCGGGGTGCAGGTCAGCGAACAGGGCCTGACCCAGGCCCTGATCACCTTCGTCACGGGCATCATCGAAAGCGCCAAGAACAATTCCAACATGGCCTGATCTACATGCACCCACAGCGCAAGACCTTGCACAACGAGCTGCACGCCCGCCCCTCGCTGTACTTCGACGAGCCCGCCCACGTCTACCACCTGGCCTTTCTCAGCGACGACGCACGTTGCGAGGCGCTGCTGCAGCAGTGCTGCCCGGAGCCGGTGAGCCCCGGCGCCGTGCAGGGCATCACCCGACTGCAAGGCCACGCCCTGAAATGGGAACGGCACGCCGAGTTCGTCACCCTCACCCTGGTGGTCACCACCACCGAGCAGACGCCGGCCTGGCAGCCCCTGCCCGCGCTGCTGATGGACAGGGTCGATGCCTTTTTGCCGTACCTGATCAATGCCGTGCAGATCATGGTGCACAACGACGCGGCATTTGCCGGCGAGCTGTCGCGCTACGGTTTCAAGGACCCGTGCGGCTCGTGCATTGGCGGGGGCGATGCGCGGGTATGGAGCGATTTTCGCCTGGGCGAGGACGGCACCAACCGCTTCCTGTTCGTCAACAGGCGCCTCAATGCCTACCGCCAGGGCCGCATGATCCGGCGCCTGCTGGAGATCGAGACCTACCGCATGATGGCCTCGCTGTCGCTGGACACCGCCAAGGCCCTGAGCGTGGAGCTCAATGCCTACGACAGAACCCTGGTGAGCCTGTCCGAGCGCAACGCCGACCCGCAGCCGGGCAACGCCAAGGCACTGCTGGGCGACATTGCCGGGCTGTCGGCGCAGATGGTGCGCAGCGCCGCGAAGACCCGCCACCGCTTCAGCGCCACCCAAGCCTATGCGCAACTGGTGTTCGAGCGCCTGGGCGAGCTGCGCGAAAGCCACCTGGGCGATTGCCAGCGGCTGGGTATCTTCATCGAACGGCGCTTCAAGCCCACGGTGCGCTACTGCGCCGTGACCGAACAGCGCCTGGACCAGCTGGCCAAGAGCGTGGCCAACCTGGGCGACCTGCTGCAGGCACGGGTGCAGGTGGAAATGGAGGAGCAGAACGCGGAGATCCTCAAGAGCCTGAGCACCCGCGCCGACACCCAGATCAAGATCCAGCGTGCAGTGGAAGGGTTGTCGATCATCGCCATCACCTACTACCTGCTCAACCTGTTCAAGCTGATCTATTCAGGCCTGATGGTGATGGGGCTGCAGGTCAGCGCACGGGACGCACTGCTGGGCATGGCGCCGCTGGCCATCGGCGTGCTGGGGTTGATTCTGGTGCGGGTGCGCAAGGTCAAGCACAACGATCACTAGCCCTGCGGCCAGCGTTTGAACCTGCGTTGCTTAAACCGAGCGCCATGGCCTGCAGCCTTGGCGCCGCTGGCCCGGCAGCGAAACGCAGCACGAACGGAAGCCGATCGCAATCAAGCAGCTTTTGATAGTTGGGGAAGGTTGATACGAGAAAAATGGCAGGGGCGGCTGGATTCGAACCAACGCATGGCAGGATCAAAACCTGCTGCCTTACCGCTTGGCGACGCCCCTGTGATGCAACTGGAAGCCCATGAAAGGCCTCGGCAGGAATGAGCGGAAATGTACCAACTTTCGCTTCGTCAGGGAAGCCCCCAACGATAAAAAATAACGAAAAAACAGGTGGTTACCGCATGGCTTACGGCATATCCGGCTTTTGCGGCCCATTCACGCAGCCAAATCGCGTCTCCTTCGACGGGCCGTACCCATAAAAAGAGGTGTAGCACTTGCTGAAATGGCTGGGCGAAACAAAGCCGCACGCCAGGGCCACATCGATCAATGCCAGGTCCGAGTGCTGCAACAACCGGCGACTCTCGGTAATGCGCAACTCCAGGTAGTAACGGACCGGCGTGGTCCCCAGCTGCGACTGGAACAGCCGCTCGATCTGACGCCGGGACAACCCCACATACTGCGCCAACTGCACCTGGCTCAGCGGCTCTTCAAGGTTGGCCCCCATCAGCTTGATCGCCTCGCGCAGCGGCGCACTCATGTTCTGGTGCACGGTCGGCTGCACCCGGCGAAAGCGCGAGGCCTCGTAGGCCAGGATATCGACCACGGCATCCACCAGGCCACGCCCATGACGCTGGCCGATCCATTCCAGCACCATGTTGAACGCCCCCGCCGGGCTGCCCGCCGTCAGGCGGTCTCGGTCCACCGTGTAGCTCTCCCCTGTCACCTGGCTATGCCTGGCCAGCTCGGCCAGCGCCGCACGGTTTTCCGGGTGCACCGCACACTGGTAGCCATCGAGCAGGCCGGCCTGGGCCAGAAACCAGGCACCATTCCACAGCCCCGCCAACGCCACCCCCGCCTGCGCAGCCCGTTGCAGCAACAGCGCCAGCTCCGGCAGCGGGCGCAGCACGGTGCGCAGGCCACCGCACACCACCAGCAGGTCCAGGCCTTCGAGCGTCTTCAGCCCCAGCGGCGCATCCGGGCAGATCACCAGCCCCAGGTCGCTGACCACCGAGGCACCGTCAAGGCTGAAGGTGGTGGTGGCGAAGGCATCGGCCTGGATAAGGTTGGCGGTGACCAGGGTATCGAGCGCCTGGGTGAAGGCCGGCAACGAAAAATGTTCGAGCAGCACAAAGCCCACCCGCGCCCGGGGCCCGCTGCCGTGACCCTGCCCGCCTACAAAACGCAGGTTCGAGCCCTGCAGGGCACCGCTGAACTGCCGCCGTTGCACCACGTTCTGCCTCTTCTGGTTGTTCTGGTAAAGCGTGCAGCGCACGCCGGGTGGCACGGCAATATGCCTTCAAATGCCCCCGCCGCGATAGTCGTTGCCACGCTCGACAGTTGAAACTTTCTGCGCGCGCGCCCGGTCCAGACCTCTGACTATCACTTGTAAACGTGAGGGATCGAATGACGACGACAGTGGGCGACTTCCTGGTTGAGCGGCTGTATCAATGGGGCGTGCGACGTATCTACGGCTACCCTGGCGATGGCATCAACGGCGTGTTCGGCGCGCTCGACCGGGCCCGGGGCAAGATCGAATTCATCCAGGCGCGGCACGAGGAAATGGCCGCGTTCATGGCCGCAGCCCATGCCAAGTTCACCGGCGAGCTGGGGGTATGCATCGCCACCTCCGGCCCCGGCGCCTCGCACCTGCTCACCGGTCTCTACGATGCGCGCATGGACCACATGCCGGTACTCGCCATCGTCGGCCAGCAGGCCCGCACCGCGCTGGGCGGCCATTACCAGCAGGAACTGGACCTGTTGTCGATGTTCAAGGACGTGGCCGGCGCCTTCGTGCAGCAGGCCTCCGAACCCTCCCAGGTACGCCACCTGATCGACCGTGCCGTGCGCACGGCGGTGGGCGAGCGCCGCGTCACGGCGGTGATACTGCCCAACGACCTGCAGGACCTGCCCTATAAAGAACCCGCCCGTGCCCACGGCACCCTGCATTCGGGCGTCGGCTACAGCAAGCCCAGGGTGGTGCCCTACGAGGCCGACCTGCAGCGCGCCGCCGACATCCTCAATGCGGGCAGGAAGGTCGCCGTGCTGGTTGGTGCGGGCGCGCTGAACGCCACCGACGAGGTCATCGCCGTGGCCGAAAAACTCGGCACCGGCGTGGCCAAGGCGCTGCTGGGCAAGGCCGCCCTGCCCGACGAACTGCCCTGGGTCACCGGCGCCATCGGCCTGCTCGGCACCGAGCCCAGCTACAAGCTGATGCAGGAGTGCGACACCCTGCTGATGATCGGCTCGGGCTTCCCCTACGCCGAGTTTCTGCCCAAGGAGGGCCAGGCCCGCGCGGTGCAGATCGACATCCAGCCCAACATGCTCAGCCTGCGCTACCCGATGGAGGTCAGCCTGGTGGGCGATGCGGCCGAAACCCTGAGCGCCCTGCTGCCGCTGCTCGACAGCAAGACCAGCCGCAGCTGGCGCAAGAAGGTCGAAGGCTGGCGCGCCCGCTGGGACAAGACCCTGGAAAAACGCGCACTGGTCAGCGCCAACCCGATCAACCCGCAGCGGGTGGTGCACGAGCTGTCCCCTCGGCTGCCCGACCAGGCCATCATCACCAGCGACTCGGGTTCGTGCGCCAACTGGTACGCCCGCGACCTGAAGATCCGCCGCGGCATGCAGTGCTCGCTGTCCGGCGGCCTGGCCTCGATGGGTGCGGCCGTGCCCTACGCCATCGCGGCCAAGTTCGCCCACCCCGAGCGCCCGGTGATCGCGCTGGTGGGCGACGGCGCCATGCAGATGAACAACATGGCCGAGCTGATCACCGTGGCCAAGTACTGGCGTCAGTGGCAGACCCCGAACTGGATCTGCGCGGTGTTCAACAACGAGGACCTCAACCAGGTCACCTGGGAGCAGCGGGTAATGGAGGGCGACCCCAAGTTCGAGGCGTCGCAGAACATTCCCGACGTGCCCTACCACCTGTTTGCCATCTCCATCGGGCTCAAGGGCATTTTCGTCGAGCGTGAAGATGACGTTGCCGCCGCCTGGGAGCAGGCCCTGGCCAGCGACTGCCCGGTGCTGATCGAGTTCAAGACCGACCCCAACGTGGCGCCCCTGCCGCCGCACATCACCGTGCAACAGGCGAAGAACTTCGCCACCACCCTGCTCAAGGGCGACCCCGACGAAGCCGGCGTGATCACCCAGACCGCCAAGCAGGTGCTCAGCGCGGTGCTGCCCAAGCGCAAGCGCTGATTGCATGCCCACGCCACTTCGCTGAGGCGGCGTGGGCGTGGGCAGTGTGCCTTCATCCAAACTGCATGATCCGGTGGCCGTTTCGGGCAATTTGCAAGCCTGACGCTGCCCATGCGCTGGCGACGCCGTTGATTCAACGAGGTTTTTCCAGCGGTGCAGGCTGGCATCGTTGATGCAACGACTACCGAGGCGAACACGCCACCGTACCCGCCACCGGAGATCACCATGAATGCCATTGAACTGCTCGAAGCCGATCACAAGCGCGTAAAGGCCCTGTTGGCAAAACTGAGCGCATCCACCGAGCGCGGCGTCAAGACGCGCACCCAGCTGCTTGCCGAACTGGAGATGGAAATCACCGTGCACACCGAGATCGAGGAGCAGATCCTCTACCCGGCGTTCAAGCAGGCCGGCGGCAAGGAACAGGACGTGATGTACTACGAGGCCAAGGAAGAGCACCGCACCGTCGACTCCCTGGTGCTGCCCGACCTCAAGACCACCGACCCGTCGACCCCGGAGTTCACCGGCCGCGTGAAGGTGGTGAAAGAGCTGCTCGAACACCATATCGAGGAAGAAGAGTCCGAGATGTTCCCGCAGGCCCGCAAGCTGCTGAAAAAGGCCGAACTCGAGGCCCTTGGCGAACAGATGCAGGCGTTCAAGGCCAACTACATGAAGGCCCTCAAGAATACCACCAGCCACTGACCCCTTCCCCAGGCCCGCCGCCGGGCGGGCCCGCCCCACCTTTGGTCGTGCCCTTGGCAGTCACCTGTCACTTGCCTTGAACTCTGCCGCCACGTCCATCGTCATCCGCCTGAGAGTCCGTAAAACAGTGCTTGGCAATCAGCGCAGTGTGCCCGGCGTTTATCCGAACGTAAGGGAGAACCACAATGAACGGGACTGATCAGTCGGCCCACGGCGACGCCTCGCAGTCGCCCCAGGGCACCCCGCAGGAACACCTGCACACCCTGGCCGAAGACGCCGGGGCATTGCTCGACGACGCCAGGGAACACGGCGCCAGACAGTACGAGCAGTATCGCGACCTGGCCGCCGAACAGCTCGACTCGCTGGTCGAAGGCGCCCAGTCGGCAGCCTCGGCCCTTGAAGGCAAGGATTCCCTCGGGCTGGCCCAGTACATGGCGCAACTGGCCAGCGGGCTGGGCGATTTTGCCGACCAGGTCCGCGACAACAGCATCGAGGACCTGGTGCACAAGGGCGCGCAACTGGCCCGCGACAACCCCACGCTGTTCCTGGCCGGCAGCGTCGCCATCGGCTTTGGCCTGTCGCGCTTCCTGCGCGCCAGCAGCAGCCACCCGACCGCGTCGGGCACCCCCACGCAGGCCTACGGTGCCAGCACGCCCTACCAGAGCTCGGTACCGCCGCTGCGCGACAACCCCGTGCCCGCCGACCCGCTCGGCCGCACCCTGGCCGATGGCCCCAACACCCAGGACAGCTTCAAGGGAGGTGTGTGATGGAACGCGACCCACTCGATACCCTGCCCCCCGCGCCACCGGGCGAGCACGACAACACCAGCATCGGCAGCCTGCTGCGCCAGCTCACCCGTGAAGTGCCCGAGCTGTTCACCAAGGAGCTGGCACTGGCCAAGGCCGAATTGCAACGCAGCCTGACCACCCTCAAGGCCGGTACAGCCGCCGTGGCCGGCGGCGCCATGGTGCTGCTGGCGGGCCTGATCATCCTGCTGATGGCGGCGGTGTACGGCCTGGCCTACGTGGTCGCGCCCTGGCTGGCGGCGCTGATCGTGGGCGCGGTGACCCTGGTCATCGGCTTCATGATGCTGCAGGCCGGCAAGAAGCAGTTCGACCCGTCCAACCTCACCCCTGACCGCACCCTGCATGCCCTGCAACAGGACAAGGACGCACTGAAGAGGAAAGTCTCATGAGCACCTCATTCGAAGCCGAATCGCACAAGAGCCCGGAAACCCTGGAGCAGGAGATCGACGCCAAGCGCGCCAGCATCAGCCACCTGGTGGACTCGCTGGAACACCGCCTCACCCCCGGCCAGCTGATCGACCAGGGCATGGCGTACTTCAAGGGCAACGGCGGCGAGTTCTTCCAGAACCTGGGCACCACCCTGAAGAACAACCCGGTGCCCACCGTGCTCACCGGCGTGGGCCTGGCGTGGCTGGCGCTGAACCAGAACCGCCCCTTCTCACCCGGCTCGCCGGCCTTTGGCGGCAGCGGCCTGGCCGACACGCTGGGCGACGCTGCCAGCGGCATCAAGGGCGCCATGGCCCAGGCCGGCGAGCACCTGCACCACGCCTCGGACGTGGCCCACGACAAGGCGCGCGACGCCGGCGACAGCCTGGGCAGCTCGGCCGACAAGGTGCGCCAGGCCGCGCACCACGCCAGCGACCGGGTGCAGGCCCAGGCCGCGCAGCTCAAGGGCCAGTTCGACCACCTGCTCAAGGACCAGCCGCTGGTGCTGGCCGCCATCGGCATCGCCCTCGGCGCGGCCCTGGGCGCGGCATTGCCCGGCACGCGCAAGGAGGACGAACTGATGGGCGAAACCCGCGATGCCCTGGCCGACAAGGTGACCCGCACCGGCAAGGCGCTGTACGCCGACGCCACCCAGGCCGTGCACAACGCCGACGCCAGCGCGCCGGCAGCTGCCGCGCAGGCCCCCCGCGAGGGGCCTGCCGACCTGTCCGACGGCCTGGGCTTCAGGCCCTGAGTGTCGCCCCGGCGCCCTGTGCGCCGG